>JAZSJE010000198.1:0-12133 GCA_045534135.1 Eubacteriales bacterium | reverse complement strand
CCTATCATTGCGGCAAAGTAGCCGAGCAGATACACCAAGTAAACGGGATGCAATACGCCGTATTCCTTTACGAGCTTCGCTGCGCCGTCAATCATCTCGATATCCACGCTCTTGTAGTAAAGCGGAAGCATTGGCGAGCTTGCAATGATGGCGAACATTAAAGCACCCAGCGACACACAGGTGATCACGTGTGCTTTCTTTATCTCAAATCCGCAAAGGCGGACAATGGTGAGAAACATACACATTGAGAGGAACACACTGCCGAGGTACGCCACGTCGTTGCCGAATACGGCAAACTCTACGCTCCTAGCGAGGGACATGAGCAAATATCCGAGGTTGACCACTGTCACGCACACGTGAAGCATAGTCAGCCAGAATTCCTTTTTCTTCGTTACCGCCGAGTAGGCGACCAGTAAGCCCACTGCGGCTATCAAGCAAATTATATATCCTGTTGTCATGGGCTTACCTCCTTGAAGATTTCACGTATTGATTGTATTATTATATCACAAAAGTATGAATAAATCAAGGCATTTTGATTCATTTGCAAGGATTCGTGTCAAAAAATCGGCATATATTTCTTTGGGAGCAGTATGTTGCAGGTTCGAGTTCTGTAACTTCGACCAAAAAGGCTGACGGCGTTACCGTCAGCCTTTTTTAATATATTTGCCCTATAAAAGTTTTGAATCGCTTCTTTGTTGATCAATTAATGAACGTGTTTACCAAATTTTTTTACAAGCAAAACAAGACCACCGATCATTATGATAGGAAATACAACGGCAAAAAGCAATCCTGTTTTCAAATTTCCGCCTACGGAATCAGCTATTCCACCTACCATAGCAGGACTTACTGTTGCGCCTAGATCCCCTGCTAATGCCAAGAAAGCAAACATTGCCGTTCCCCCTCTCGGACATTTTTGTGATGAAATACTAATCGTTCCCGGCCACATAATGCCAACCGATAATCCGCACAGCGCGCAGCCAAGAAGACCTATAGCTGAGATTGGAGAGAGTGCCGCCAACAGGTAGCATAGCACACACAGCGCACCACATCCAAGCATAACCTTGGTCAAATCAAGCTTTTCGCTGAATTTTCCGTAAAATACACGCGCCAATCCCATAAACACGGCAAACAAACAAGGGCCTGCCAAATCTCCGATGATTTTAGACACCCCTAGCGCGGATTCTGTAAAGGCTGACGCCCATTGAGCCATAGTTGCTTCGGAAGCGCCTGCGCATATCATAAATATGATCAAAAGCCAAAACAAAGGAAGCCTGAGCAGCCTTCCTATGCTCATGCCCTCTCCGTCATCTACCAAGCGCTCTATTGGGCAGGAAAGGAATGTAAAGGTATTTAATAACGGTACTATCGCCCATATCAGCGTAAGGATTTTCCAACAAGACGTACCGAATATTGCGAAAAAAACAGTAGATCCCAAAATCACGCCAACCGCGCCCCAACAGTAAAACGAATGCAAAAGACTCATTACTCCCGCTTTGTTTTCAAACGGGCATGCCTCTACGATAGGGCTTACTAAAACCTCGATAAGTCCGCTTCCTATTGCGTAAAGCACAACTGAGATAAGAATACCAATAAATGGATTTGGCAATATATCCGGCAAGAACACCATGAGGATCAATCCCATAGCAGAAACTACTTGAGACACTACCACGCAGGTACGGTATCCAATAATATCTGCGAATTTAGTTGCGCCCAGATCTACGAGCAGTTGTGTTAAATAAAACACCATCGGGATAAGCGCGATCATTTCCAGTGAAATTCCGTATGTACCCTTAAATGTCAAAAACAAAAGCGGGGCAAAATTTGCTGATATCGCTTGCGTAATAAACCCAAGATAGCAAGCGATCAGCGTTTTTTTATATTTTTTGGCTGCTGTCATAATATCTCCTTACGTAGATAATACTTATACGCTGTAATTATATCATATTTCTGTGATTTTTTCAATTGATTTAAATTTTATTTTAAGCCATATATCAAACCAATGTTTAGTATAAAAAAGAAAAAACACTCTGCGTTTTGCAGAGTGTTTCTTCTATAAGTCAATCAATCAGTGACTTTGACAAATAATTATTATTCGTTAAGATTAGCCTTCGCAGCCGACAGCATCAGCTTTATTCTGTTAAGCTGATTAACCTCACTTGCACCTGGGTCATAGTCTACCGCAACAACATTTGCCTGCGGATAGGTTTCGCGAAGCTTTTTAATAACACCCTTACCCACAACGTGGTTAGGCAAGCAGGCAAACGGCTGAATGCAAACGATATTAGGCGTTCCATGGGTGATCAGCTCTACCATCTCTCCGGTAAGGAACCATCCCTCTCCGTACTGATTTCCGATCGAGAGAATAGGCTTTGTCATCTCGGCAATTTCCTCAATAGGCGCGGGAACGTCAAATCTCTTGCTTCTCTTAAGCGCATCTATAGCGGGCTTGCGAAGCTTTTTCAATATCTTCAACACCACATTTGATGCAAAAACGCTTTTTCTTGATCTACCATAATATTTGCGCTTGTATCGGGAATTGAACATGCTATAGTTCACAAAATCGATAAAATCAGGAACGACAGCCTGAGCTCCCTCGCGCTCAAGAAGCTCTACTAGGTGATTATTCGCAAGCGGCATATATTTTACAAGTATCTCACCGACAATACCTACCTTAGGCTTCTTCAAGCTTTCGTCGATCGGGAACTCGTCAAAGCTCTTGACTATAGTATTGCACATCTCGCGATAGCTTGTCTTGTCATTTTTGTCGACAAGCGAGGAAATACAACGCTTAATGAGATCGTCCTTAAGCTGATTTGCGGAGCCCGCAGTTACCTCATAAGGTCTTGTCCTATAGAGGCAACGCATAATGAGATCACCGTAAAGAAGCGCGTGAACAGCGTCCTTAACCATATTGAACGTGATCTTAAAGCCCTCATTCTTTTCAATACCGCCCATACTAAGCGATATTACTGGGATATGCGAATACCCCGCCTTGTCCAACGCACGGCGAATAAATCCAACGTAGTTTGAAGCACGGCAACAGCCTCCGGTCTGTGTCATCAAAACGGCAAGACGGTCTGTATCGTATCGACCTGACATTATTGCCTCCATGAACTGACCTACTATCGTGATCGATGGGAAGCAAGCGTCATTGTTGACATATTTCAAGCCCGTATCGATTGCTTTGCGGTTATCGTTGTTCAATATTTCAAGATTATATCCGTGCTTGTGGAACACAGGCTCAAGAATAGCGAAGTGTATCGGCAACATCTGAGGCGCAAGGATCGTATAGTTCTGATCCTTCATTGCCTGCGTATACTCCGTTCTGTGATAAGCAGTTGGCTTGGGCTCAGCCTTGATATTCTTCAAACGGCGCATGCGCATTGCGGATATCAAACTGCGAATACGGATACGAACAGCTCCGAGATTGTTCACCTCGTCGATCTTAAGCACCGTATAAAGCTTGTTACTTCCTTCAAGAACTTCCTTTACCTGGTCGGTGGTTACCGCATCCAGACCGCAACCGAATGAATTGAGCTGTATCAGCTCAAGGTCGTCACGCTCACGAACAAACTCAGAAGCGGCATAAAGACGGGAATGATATACCCACTGGTCAAGCACACGCAAGGGTCTTTCCGGTGAAAGATCTACGGGCAAGCAGTCCTCGGTAAACACAGTAAATCCATAGGATGCGATAAGCTCAGGAATACCGTGATTGATCTCGGGGTCGATATGATACGGACGTCCCGCGAGAACGATACCGTTTCCGCCGTTCTTTTGCATATCGGAAAGAAGCTTCTTTCCCTGTGCGCGAACGTCTGCTCTGGCATGCTGCTGCTCCTGCCAAGCGCTAAGAACAGCTGATCTGACCTCCTTCTCGGGGATATTCCATTCCTCCTTGCAGATCGTTACCAAGCGGTCAGCGGCAATTTTTTCAGACGTAAATGCCATAAAGGGACGTACCAGTCTGACCTCGCCTTTTGTGATCGCCTCAACGTTGTTTTTAAGATTTTCGGCATACGATACAACAATAGGACAGTTGTATTGGTTCTGCGCTGTGGTTATTTCCTTGTTTTCGTAGTAAATACAAGGATGAAATATTGTTTTTATTCCCTGCCCGATCAACCACTCTATGTGGCCGTGGGATAGCTTTGCGGGATAGCATTCCGATTCTGACGGAATAGACTCCATTCCAAGCTCATATATCTTTCTGCTCGACCAAGGCGACAATACAGTGCAGAAGCCAAGCTCCTTGAAAAAGGTTGCCCAGAAGGGATAATTTTCGTACATATTGAGCACTCTTGGAATACCGATAACTCCGCGAGGCGCATCCTTCTCGTCAAGCGGCTCATAATCAAACATGCGCTTGCGCTTATATTCCATCATATTAGGTGCTTTTTTCCTGCCGCTAAGGTTGCCAATTCCCTTCTCACAACGGTTTCCGGTAATATGGCTTTGTCCGTTTGAGAAACGGTTGACTGTGAGCATGCAGTTGTTTGAGCATCCGCCGCAGCGATGTGTAGCAGTTGTATAAGTAAGCGCCTCTATCTCATCAAGAGATAGCATCTCTGTAGGCTTTCCGTGATAATTTTGCTTTGCTATCAAGGCTGCACCAAAGGCACCCATAAGTCCCGAAATATCGGGGCAGATAGCTTCAGTGCCCGCTATCTTTTCAAAAGCGCGAAGCACAGCTTCATTATGGAAAGTACCACCCTGCACCACGATATGCATTCCAAGCTCTTTAACGTCGGCAAGCTTGATGACCTTATACAATGCGTTCTTAATAACCGAATACGCAAGCCCCGCGGAAATATCAGATACGGTCGCGCCTTCCTTTTGTGCCTGCTTGACGTTGGAATTCATAAATACTGTGCACCTTGTTCCAAGATCAACGGGAGCTTTTGCAAACAAAGCCTCCTTAGCAAAGCTTTCTGCGCTAAAGCCAAGCGAATTTGCGAAGTTTTCTATAAAAGAGCCGCAGCCCGAGGAGCAAGCCTCATTGAGCAGGATCGTATCTACCGCCCCATTTTTGAGCTTAATGCACTTCATGTCCTGACCACCGATGTCAAGAACACAATCCACGTCTTTATCAAAGAAGGACGCCGCTGTGCAATGCGCGATCGTTTCTACCTCTCCCTCATCGAGCGAAAATGCCGATTTGAGCAGTGCCTCACCGTATCCTGTAGAGCATGATCTGACGATATGTACACCTGCGTGCATATGCTTATGCAGCTTTCCTATGGCCTCCTTTGCGGTCTTTATAGGATCACCCTTATTGTTGGCATAGAAAGAAAACAGCAGCTGACCTTCCTCTCCTATAAGCACCATTTTGGTAGTCGTAGAGCCGGCGTCAATACCGAGGAACGCATCTCCACGGTAGGTAGAAAGATTAGCCTTAGGCAAAACCGCCCTTGCGTGTCTGGCCTTGAATTCATCATATTCTTCACTTGTGGAAAAGAGCGGATCCAATCGTGGCATCTCATACGTGACCTTTACACCCTTTGAGAGCCTTTGCATAAGCTCATTCGCATCTACAGCGGACTCGTTACCTGCCTCGAGGGCAGCCCCCATAGCGGCAAACAAGTGCGAGTTTTCAGGATCGACCGTAGTTTCGTCTGTCAGCTTCAAGGTGCGTATAAATGCCTTTTTAAGTTCGGGCATAAAGTGAAGCGGTCCGCCAAGAAAAGCTACACAGCCGCGTATGGGCTTACCGCAGGCAAGTCCTGAGATCGTCTGATTGACTACAGCCTGAAAAATAGATGCTGCAAGGTCAGCGGTAGTTGCTCCCTCGTTGATAAGAGGTTGAATATCAGTTTTTGCGAAAACACCGCAGCGCGCTGCTATCGGATAGATCTCCTTATAGCTTTCCGCAGCCTTATTCAAGCCTGTAGCATCTGTTTGTAAAAGCGCTGCCATCTGATCAATAAACGAGCCTGTACCACCCGCGCAGACACCGTTCATACGCTCCTCAAGTCCGCCTGTAAAATATATTATCTTTGCGTCCTCACCGCCAAGCTCAATAGCAACATCAGTCTGTGGAGCAACCTTTTTTAGGGCTGTAGCAACCGCTACTACCTCTTGTACAAATTCGATTTTCAGAGCCTTGCCGAGATTGATCGAGCCTGAACCGGTAATTTTAATTTTCAGCAAGCACTCACCAAGCTTTTCCTTAGCTTCGCGCAAAAGCTCAGCCAAAGTTTCCTGAGTCTTTGCCATGTGACGCCTATACTGCCCGTATATAATATTGTCATCGGCATCCAATACAACAAGCTTTACCGTTGTGGAGCCAATATCTATACCTGCTCTATATTCCTTCAAAACCGTTTCTCCTATAAATTTTAATATATAAACTCGCCTCCAAGGGCACAAAATAGCAACGTAAACGCGATGACGATCACCTGACTGTCAAAGCGGTCAAGGACACCTCCGTGTCCCGGTAGAAGATTGCCAAAATCCTTAACACCCGCAATGCGCTTGACAGTAGACATGCAAAGGTCACCGTACTGACCTATCACCGATACGAGCAATGCCCATACCGCAAGCATGATCATATCAAAACGCAGGGGGCTGAATTTTTGGAAAAGAATTGCAGCCACTATGGCAACGGCAACGGTAACGGCAATACCGCCTATTGCTCCCGCGACCGTTTTCTTTGGACTGATCTTAGGGCAAAGCTTACGCTTGCCAAAGGCCTTACCGCACAAAAATGCAGCAATATCGGTCACAAAGCAGACCGTCATAGCAAATATCAAGTAAAAAAATCCGTTATCAAACGCTCTGAGCGGTATTATAGCCTAAAAAAGCGCCGCAACAGTGATGCTTACAACAAACGCCATCGTTACGTTAAATTCCCGAATTTGCTCCCGCCTTACCATCATAAAGCCAAAGAATATAAGCGCAAACGGAAATATCAGCATCATTGAATATTCATAATATGGGATAGGCAAAATCAAAAGCAGCACAGATAATACCGTCATGATCAAACGCGTTATCATTTCTCGTGTGCTGCAAATTCTTGAAATTTCAAAAGTTGCCAATCCACCCAACACAAGAGCTCCTATATGTAGCACCGCGGGAATGTACGAAAAGAAAAGCCACGTATATACACAGGCTACTACGATACCGCCCGTAAGCATTCGTTTTATCATTTTCGACACCTTTCGAGGAATATTATATCAAAAAACGCAAAATATATCAATACTAAAAATGCTAAAAATATGTTAATATATTTACTGTTTTTTGCTTTTTAAACTAAATTTAGACTCCTTGCCCTGAATTAAACGCTTAAAATTCTCTTTATGTCTGACTGCCATAAATACGGCGCATGATGCCGCCATTAAAATAACGGTAAGCGATGCTCCAAACGGAATAAGCAGTGCCGGACAAGCGAGCATTGCAAGCGTGGTGGAAAGCGACATATACTTTGTGGTCAAAAGAAGCACTATCATAATGCCCGTTGCAATAAGAGCCGCTCTCCAATCTATCAAAAACATAGTGGAAAGACAGACGAGAAAACCCTTTCCTCCCTTAAACCTGAATTGGAACGGAAAAGCATGGCCGATCATACAGAAAATACCCGTATGTGCCGCGCCAAACTGAAAGCTGACTCCGTTAAGCGTAAACAGCCACGCAAAAAGTCCAACTACAAGGGCAGCCTTTGACATATCGAGCGCGAGCACCCACCATGCCCACTTATTACCAAAGCTTCGCTTAAAATTGGTAAATCCGGGATTTCCGCTTCCACATTCTCGAATATCCTTTTTGTATATTGCCTTAGACATTATGATTGCGGGATTCAATCCCGCAACGATATATCCGCATATTGCTGCCGCTATGTAAAGAAATAGCCTCATATACTCCTCCGCATTATTCTACGATCATAATGTAGTCGTACACGTCCTGACCGCCATTTATAATATAAACCTCTTTACCTCTGTAATTTGAGTTAATATATTTTTCGATCTGCACTGCTTCGTCATCTGTTGCGTCCTTTCCGCAGATAACGATACAAACATCATAGTCAGAAAGATCTATCTTATCAATAGTCTGGCATACAGCCTCGAATCGGTTTTGATGAAGTCCTAAAAGCTCTTTGCCGACAAATCCTATATAGTCACCCACATGCATCTCATTACCGTCAATAGAGGCTTCTCTTACGCAGTGAGAGATCTCAGCGGTAATTACTCCGTCCATTGCCATATTCAGCTCATCAACGATCGCATCAGTATCCCCTACGCCCGTGTCTAGCATTGTAAGCGACGCATATCCCGCTCCGATAGTCTTACTTTCAATTACGCGCACGTCAGAGCTGCCATACAAGTGTGCCGCCTGCTGCGCTGTGAGGATAATATTCCCGTTATTCGGGAAAACGAAGATAACGTCTGCATTTACCTTGTCAAATGCTTCAATAAAGTCCTCTGCCGACGGGTTCATGCTCTGACCGCCGTCTACGATCACATCAGCACCTCGCTCGCAAAAAAGCTCCTTAAGTCCCTCACCCGAAGCAACGGCAACCACACCGTATTGCTTGCGCTCGGATACAGTAGATGCTTCATTTTCCTCAGTTACAGTATTATTGTGCTGCAAGGACATATTTTCGATTTTGACCTTGAGAAATTCTCCGTACTGTTGGCAGAAATCAAGGACCTTCTGAGGTGTCATGGTATGTACGTGAAGCTTAACTATGCTTCCGTTTCGAACAGTCACGATTGAATCACCAATTGTTTGCAGATAGTCACTTATGACTCCTACGTCAAAGGTCGAGATATCCGTCTTCGCATTTTGCAAACGAACAAGAAGCTCGGTACAGTATCCGAACTCCAATACGCTATCCTCATTAAAGGCATCAAGATCAAGTTCCCCTGAGTTTTCGACAATTTCACTCAAGCCCGACACGTCCTCTCCAATAACAGCCTTCATCATTCCGTCAACGATATAGATAAGACCAGCCGCACCGGAGTCCACGACCCCTGCCTTTTTCAGCACGGGTAAAAGCTCAGGCGTTCTCGCCAGGGAGCGCTTAGCCTCCTCGATAAAGGTATCCAGAAATTCTTCCGGTGTTTGCGTATTTTGATTGCACGCATACTCTGTCGCCTCTCGCACAACGGTCAGAATAGTACCCTCCGTGGGAGTCATAACTGAGCTGTATGCCTGCTTAACACCCTGACGGAAGGCCTCACCTATCTCCTTTGTGTCAGCCGAATGAAGACCGGAAAAACCGTTTTTGATACCTTCAAAGAACTGAGATAGGATAACTCCCGAATTTCCTCTGGCGGAAAGAAGCATACCGCTTGATACGCGGTTTGCCATCTCGTCAAGTCCCTCTGATGTCAGATCGTCATGGCGCACTCCTCCCATCATGGTCATAAGCATATTATCTCCTGTATCTCCGTCGGGAATAGGAAATACGTTCAGATCATTTATTTCCTTTGCGTGCGCCTGAAGGTTTGCCGCTCCGGAATTTATCATACGGGCGAAAAGGATACCGTCCAAAGTTTTCATATCAATCTCCTGTTATCAATCTCCTGTTATCAATCTCCTGCCTTAAAGGTTACCTCGGGTCCGAATCCCCAAATACCGATAGCTTCAGGTCCAATAGAAGCACCGACGATCGGTCCGATATAGCTTATCTCTACTCCCTGACAGGGAATTTCTTTTTTTATCAGATCAACGAGAGCATTAACCTCATTTTCGTCACAATCGGCATGAGCCAGATAAATCGTCTGCTTCTCAGGCTCTATTATATTTGCCTTCAGCATAGATACGATCTCAACGAAGGATTTCTGTCTGCCCTTCACCTTCTTATATGCGGACTGATAACCGTTTACATCGGAAACAAGGATAGGCTTGACTCCCATAAGATTGCCAAAAAATGCCGACGAAGCCTTAACTCTGCCCGCACGCTTTAAAAACTCCAAGGAATTAACGGTAACGAACTGATTTACCTTTTTGCGGATTGAGAGAATATGCGCTTCTATCTCCTGCGCGGAAGCTCCTTCGTTTGCCATCTTTGCGGCCTCGATAACAAGCGCACCGACACCCATGCTTGCGTTGAGAGAGTCTATGCAAATAATAGTGCTGCCCTCATATTCAGCCATCACCTTCTTTGCGGTAACAAAGCCCGTATTGACCGAGCCCGACTGCTTTGAGGAGCAAGCTATGTAAACGACGTCCATATCCTGCTTCAAATATTCTTCAAAAATACGCTGAAACTCATCAACTGCGACCTGCGCGGTAATGATACGCTTGCCATCTCTCATTTTGTTATAATGCGCATGAACCTCATCAGCCGTCCATGTAAGGGTAGCCACGCTCTCCACGCCGTCGCAGGAGGTAGACATCTTGGCAAAGTCGATGCCATATCTGTTAAGCTGCTCTACATTCAGATCCGCACATGAATCTGTGATGACTTTTACTTTTCTCATGGTATTTTTCTCCTTAAATATAAAATTTTTCTGCATTTTACGACAGAATTGTACACTTCTTTTCTAAACTGAAACGAAACAAATCTTTTTCAATGGAAAAACGAGCAGGTGCGACACACTTCTGCCCGTTTTTAACTTCCTCGCATTTTTATTCTTTTGAAATGTTCGTTTTATTGAATGCTTTATCCTTGTTCCAAAGATAGCTGAACGGCATTTCCATTCCCTGCTTGATACGCTTGAGATTGTGTATATGCTTATACAGCACTATCAGGATGATAATACAAATGATCATTGCGCCCCATACGTCACTTCTCATAATACCGTAGACAATAGGAAAAGCAAGCGACGCGCTGAGTGGGACAAAGCAAATATAGTCGGTCACTACCGCAACAACTATCTCAATAGCAAGCATGATAAAAAACACACGCCAATCGAAAGCAAGTATCATTCCGCCAAGACATGCCAGCCCTTTTCCTCCGCGAAATTTCATATAAAAAGGAAAAACATGACCTACGATACACGCAACACCTACAACGGCGAATGAATAGTCAAGATACGGAAAGAGCGATCCACAAAGCCATATAGCAAAGGTTGCCTTAGCTATATCAAATAATGCGCATAATATCCCAAGCACCTTTCCAAACAGGATCAATGCATTTGACGCACCCGCGTTCCTTGACCCTCTTTCTCTTATATCAAATCCACGGATCCTCGCAATTATGTAGGATGGATTGATCGCACCGAGCGAGTAACCAATCAGAATACAAAGTAAATACCCCATTTATATCCTCACACGTTTTATAAACTATTGCTTCTTAGGCAACACAACGGTAAAGGTAGTCATCCCGTTACCGCTACTTACGCTTATATCTCCCTTATGAAGCTCAACTATACTTTTAACAATAGCAAGACCGATTCCGTTTCCCTGCGTTGCGTGGGATTCATCGATCTGATAAAACTTGGCAAATATCTTTTTTTGCTTATCAGGTGGGATCTCGCTTCCGGTATTGCTTATCTTCACACAAAGCTTTTCTCCAAGATCTATCACCTCAAGCTCTACAGTGCCGCATCTGGGCACAAATTTAACAGCATTATCAATAAGATTGATCCAAATCTGCTTAAGCATATTCTCGTCCGCTTCGATCGTAAATTCATCGAAATCAAGTACAAGATCAATATTCTTACTTGTCCATTTTTCTTCAAGCAAAAGCACGGCTGAGCGTATCTGCTCGGAAAGATTGAACTTCGAAATGTCTGCAAGAATTTTTTGGTTTTCTATCTTTGTCAAGATCAATACGTTGCTCGCCATACCCGAAAGACGCATAGACTCCTCTTTTATAGCGTGAGCATACTGTATACGCTGTTCCTCAGTAAGATCCGCAGACTCAAGCAAATTGGCAAGACCCATGATGGAAACAATGGGAGTTTTAAATTCGTGAGAAAAATTGTTGATAAAATCTGTTCTCAGCAGCTCCGTATTTTCAAGCTCCTCCGCCATGGTATTAAAGCTTGCCGTAAGCTCTTTTACCGCCGGATGCGCTGACATGGTATTTCCAAACTCAAGCCGGGTCTCAAAATTTCCCGCGGCAAGACGATTCATTTTGTTAATAAGCTCATTTACAGGCTTGAGTGGAATTCGGCTGCTGAAATAAACGGTAGCTCCACCTATGATCAAGCTTATAAGCAGCATGAACAGGATTACCAATCCA
>JAZSJE010000141.1:0-3827 GCA_045534135.1 Eubacteriales bacterium | reverse complement strand
TACAATATCACATTCCTGTCCCTCGTGAGTTACCAACTCGATCATTTCATTTTCTGCTCCCTCATGGTACTTCATTTCCATGTAAAGCGGCAATGCTATACGGTTGCGGAATCCCGAAGCAAGGTTATATCCAACCATGTGGTGTGCTTCTTCAATTTTTTGTCCTTCTCCCCTTCTGGTCAATGCATAAGAGCGAAGCTTAGGGCTTTTACCCTCAAGAATATCACTCATATCAACACCGAAGATAAGTACACAGTGGTACAGGAAGGCTATGCTGAGATTTTTGTTACCGTTCTCACATGCCTCGTACTCGCTTTCGCTTATTCCCGTACGCTCTGCCATTTCCGACACCGACAACCCTGAGATAAGGCGCAACTCACGGATTCGGTCGGCTATTTGTTTTATTTTTATATCAATAGGTTGTTCCATACTACCTCTCTTTTCAAGCGCTTCGCAAATAAATCTCGCTCAGCGCGTAATTTAGCTTAAATATACGTTTGGCTATCAAAGCTTATTGCGGATGATCTTGCCGCTTATCGTTTTGGGCAATTCCTTGCGGAACTCTACTATTTTTGGATATTTGTAAGGTGCCGTGTGAAGCTTTACGTAATTCTGAATATCCTTTTTGAGCTCCTCTGTAGGCTCGGTTCCCGGAACGAGAACTATACAAGCCTTAACGACCTGACCTCTGACCTCATCGGGCGCCGCACATACTCCGCACTCAAGCACGTAGGGAAGTTCCATAATGGTTGATTCTATCTCAAACGGACCTATGCGGTATCCCGAGGACTTGATAACGTCATCAGCGCGTCCGACATACCAGTAATATCCGTCCTCATCTCGCCATGCGAGGTCACCCGTATGATACATTCCATCGTGCCAAACGTTCTTGGTTGCCTCCTCGTTAAGGTAATATCCAAGGAATACCCCACAGCTCGTTTTAGGCTCGGTATGAATTACTATCTCACCATTAACTCCATCAGGCACAGGATTTCCGTCAGCATCCGCAAGATCTATACCGTATCCTGGAACAGGCTTACCCATAGCACCTGGCTTGAGCTGAGTGCCAAAGAGATTTGCAATACCAAGGGTCATTTCTGTCTGGCCGAAGCCCTCAGCTATGCGCAGTCCCGTGGATTTTTCAAATTGATAGAACACCTCGGGATTAAGTGCCTCGCCTGCGGTCGTGGCATGACGGATAGATGAAAGATCGAATCGACTGATATCCTGCTTAATGAGCATTCTGTACATCGTAGGCGGTGCGCAGAACGTAGTAATGTTGTACTGCTTGAACAGCGGAAGAATCTTTTCCGCGTCAAAGCGATCAAAATCGTAAACGAACACAGCGCACTCACACAGCCACTGTCCGTAAAGCTTGCCCCAAAGAGCTTTGCCCCAGCCGGTTTCGGAGATCGTGAAATGAAGTCCGTCCTTCTCGCACAGATGCCAATATTTTGCCGTAACAAAATGACCGAGCGCATACTTATAGGAATGCATAGCCATCTTGGGATATCCTGTAGTCCCCGATGTAAAGAGCATCAGCATAGGATCACTGCCGCAAGGAGCATCTTCGGTGCGAACGTATCGACGGCTAAACAGCGAATATTCAGAATCATAATCGCGCCATCCGTCTCTCGTGCCGCCGACGATTATCTTGGTAAGCGAAATTCCCGAAGCGTTCTCCGCCAGCTCTATCTGACGCGCGGTATCTCCGTCCGCAGTACACAGTACTGCGCTTACACCCGCCGCCTTGAAGCGATATGTAAAATCATGCTCGAGAAGCTGATTTGTCGCAGGAATAGCAATTGCTCCTATTTTGTGAAGTCCAAGAATTGCGAACCAGAACTGATAATGACGCTTAAGCACAAGAAGAACTCTGTCGCCTCTCTTGATACCGAGAGATTTAAAGTAATTTGCGCTCTGCGAGGAAGCATCCTTGATATCCTTGAAGGTAAATCTGCGGGATGTCATATCGTTTGCTACGTGGATCATAGCTAACTTACCCGGTTCCTTGCGAGCGATCTCATCAACGGTATCAAACGCAAAGTTATATTTTTCCTCGTCCGTGTAATTCACATCAAGAAGGACTCCGTTTTCATCCTCCTTGGTCTGAACGAATTTTTCGCACAAAAGAGGCTCTTTTTCGGTTATCTGTAAATCCGAACCGATATACATAGGCTGGTCGGTAGCATCACTTGCCATTACGACTGAGAGAAAAACGCAGTCATTGTTATCTATAGCGATCATACCGTGAGGAGTAGAGGAATTGAAGAAAATGCTGTCGCCCTCGCGCAATATCTCCTCGTGCTCACCTATGCGAAAACGCAAAGCTCCCTTGATGACCATATCAAATTCCTGTCCGGCGTGCGTTACGGTGTGAATGGGCATCTTCTGAAGCTCGTCTGAATATTTGTAGGTTACCCAATACGGTGTTGCAAGCTTTTTGCGGAACTGAGATGCAAGTGCCTGAATAGTTATTCCGTCCTCCTCGGCAGTGGTAAGTCCCTTACCCTTTCTTGTAACCGTATATCCCGTAAGCTTTGCGCTATGACCCTCGAGAAGATCTGTGATCTCTATTCCATATGCCTTTGCGCACTTATGTATGAATGTAAACGGCAGATCTATGCTGCCGGATTCATAAGCACTGTAAAGCTCCTCGGAAACCTCGGTCAGCGCTGCCATCTGCGCTACTGTGTAACCCATGATCTGACGCATCTCGCGTATACGCAATGCTATTTTTTCAAGTTGCCTAAGATCAGATTGGTTATTCATGGAAACTCCTTTCAAAAAACAAAAAAACGTCTCAGAAACAAAATACTGAGACGAGTGCAAATACCCGCGGAACCACTCAAATTGCGAAAACCGCCACTTAGGACCCATATAAGTCCTTGCCCTTAACGCGGGATACGTGAAACTCTAACCGCATTGGCTCGAATCTCAGACTCGGGAGTGATGGGTATCTCGGCTTTTCACAATCGGCTCGCACCTACCGCCGACTCTCTGGATGCTCATTACGCCATACCGTCTCCGTCAAAGTCTTTGTTTTCTACATCTATTATGATATACTATATTTTATCATTTTCGCATAAAAAAGTCAAACATTTTATTCACAAAAAATGCACAAACTTTCAAAATATTAGTGTCATTTTTTGTGCATTATGGTTAAACATCATTTTTTTGAATATTTTCCACTTGACAAAACGTCAATTTAGTGGTTAAATGTATTCATCTAATTTGATCAATGCAGAATTTGAAAGGCAATGACGGAAATCATACCCCTTATTCGAAAGCAACAGAGAGTCGGCGGACGGTGCGAGCCGATGCGGAAGTTTTTGGGGCTCTCTTTCCCGAGCCGGTCTTGTCAAAGCGCTGAGCAAGTAATAAGACCCGGTAGCCCCCGTTACAGGGTAAGGCCCATGTTGGGGCTTTTGAGTGATTTCCCTTTTCGGGGATAATCAGGGTGGTACCACGGATATTTTTCGTCCCTGAAGCCGTTTTACGGCTCGGGGCTTTTTTATTTGAAAGGAGTACAGAAAACTATGAAACAAATCGTAATCAGTGACGCAACAATGAAACAGACCTACGAGGATCTGCGTCTATCTTTTAAAGAAAAGATCGAGCTATCAAAGCTTTTGGATAAGATTGGTGTAGATCTGATAGAGCTTGATGCTATAAAAGACACTCGCGTTGACTCGCTACTAATAAAATCTATAGCCGCGGCAGTCACTAACAGCTGTATAGCTGTTTCTGTAAACCTGCTCGATAACGAAAATCTCCAGAAGACCTGGGCTGCATTAAAAAATGCTAAAAATCCACGTCTTCAGGTT
>JAZSJE010000050.1:0-5432 GCA_045534135.1 Eubacteriales bacterium | reverse complement strand
ATTACTTTAAGGACGAGGCTATCCCGTGGGCATGGGAATTTCTTACCGAATGGCTCGAGATCCCCTCAGATCTTCTTTGGCCCTCTATATATGAAAATGACGAGGAGGCTTACACTATCTGGAGAGATAAGATAGGCGTCCCCGAGGAGCATATCGTGCGCCTCGGTAAAGCGGACAACTTCTGGGAGCAGGGCTCAGGTCCTTGGGGTCCCTGCTCCGAGATATACTTTGACAGAGGTATAAAGTACGGCTGCGGCTCTCCTGACTGTAAGCCCGGCTGTGACTGCGACAGATTTATGGAGATCTGGAACAACGTATTCTCGCAGTTCAACAATGACGGAAACGGAAACTACACTGAGCTTGCGCAGAAGAATATAGATACAGGTATGGGTCTTGAGCGTCTGGCTTGCGTAATGCAGGGCGTTGACAATATGTTCGAGGTTGATACTATCCGTAAGGTTATAGACAAGGTTTGCGAGATCTCTAGCAAGACCTACGGTACCAATGCCGACAACGACATTTCCATTCGTGTTATCACCGACCACTCCAGAAGTGCTATGTTTATGATATCCGACGGTGTTATCCCCTCCAACGAGGGACGCGGATATGTTCTGCGCAGAATCATCCGCCGTGCTTGCCGTCACGGAAAGCTTCTTGGAATAGACCATCCTTTCCTTGTTGAAACCGTAACCACCTCTATTGAGGAAAGCAAGGGCGCATATCCAGAGCTTGACGAAAAAAGAGATTATATACTTAAGGTTATATCTATGGAGGAGGATCGCTTCGATGCTACTATCGACGCAGGTCTTTCTATACTCTCCGACCTTATCAGAGGAGCGCTTGCGGATAACGCTCAGGTTATCGCCGGTGAGGAGGTATTTAAGCTTTACGATACCTTTGGCTTCCCCATAGATCTTACGCGTGAGATCGCTGCTGAGAGCAACCTCAACATTGACGAGGATACCTTCGCATCTCTTATGACCGCCCAGAAAAAGCGTGCACGAGAGGCGAGAGCTAACATAGGCGGTTGGGACGAGTCCTCTAAGTCGCTTCTCTCCGACCTTCAAAAGACCGAATTTACGGGATATACCGACTTTAAGAGCCAAGCTCGCGTTATAGCTATACTCACCGATGCGGGAAGCGTTGACGAGGTAAATGAGGGTGATTGCTCGATCGTGCTTGACCGTACCCCCTTCTACGGTGAGGGCGGCGGACAGATAGGTGACACAGGAACCATCTACAACGACGGATTTATCGCGAAAGTATACGACACAAAGAAGACCGACGGAGTATACATTCACATTTGTACGATAGCAAATGGCTCTGTAAAGGTTGGAGATGCTGTAAACGCTGATATCGAGGATGCTCGCCGTATGGCTGTATGCCGCAATCACTCGGCAGCTCACCTGCTTCAAGCAGCACTGCGCAGTGTTCTTGGAAGCCACGTTGAGCAGGCAGGCTCATTTGTAAGTGAGGATATCTGCCGCTTTGACTTTACCCACTTCGCAGCCCTCTCCACCGAGGAGATCGCACGTGTGGAAGCACTTGTTAACGCAAATATCCTCGTAGCTAACGATATAGTTACTATGGAAACAGACATTGAAACCGCAAAGAAGCACGGTGCTATGGCGCTCTTTGGCGAAAAGTACGGAAAGACTGTACGTATGGTCAAGATGGGAAGCTTCTCGACCGAGCTTTGCGGTGGAACACACTGCAAGAATACGGGAAATATCGGTCTTTTCAAGATAATTTCCGAGAGCAGCGTTGCCGCAGGTGTGCGCCGTATTGAGGCTGTAACAGGTACGGGCGTGCTTAAGCTGATCGCTGAAAAGGATGCGCTCATCGCAGAAACAGCATCAGAGCTTAAAGCTCAGAATCCTATGGATATAGCTAAGCGCGCAGCCATACTTCAGAGTGAGCTTCACGGAGCAAAGAGAGAGATCGATGCGCTTAACTCCAAGCTGGCTTCCTCTAAGCTCGGTGATATACTTGCCTCCGCCAAGGCAGTCGGTGCCGTAAGACTTATTACAAGCAAGCTTTCAGATATGGCAATAGACGCGGCAAGAACTCTTGCTGATGACATCAAGGCACAGAATCCCGATGCAGTCGCAGTTTTGGCAGTTGCAAACGCGGACAAGCTCAACTTTATCGCAGTTGCAGGTAAGGATGCTGTAAGCGCAGGAGCTCATGCCGGAAAGCTCGTTGGAGCTGTTGCGGCAGCTACCGGTGGAAAGGGCGGCGGACGTCCTGACAGCGCAATAGCAGGCGGTAAGGATAGTGCTAAGATAGACGAGGCTCTCGCTCTCGCAGAGGGCACTCTCGCTTCTATGCTTAAATAAAAAACAGATGGCTATTATTCGTAATAGCCATCTTTCAATAGAGGGTACTATGGTATTTGAAAACGCAAAATGGATATGGCACAATGAAAGACCGTCTGTTAATGAATACGTAGAATTTCATGAAAAATTCTGCTACAGCGGAGAAAACGTAATACTCAGACTCTGCGCTGAAACCGACTACGTGGTATATCTTAATAAAAGAAGAATACTTTTCTGCCAATTCGCAAATTACAGAAATGAAAAATATTACGATGAGGATGATATTTCCCATCTGTGTAAGGTCGGTGAAAACGAATTGCTTATCACCGTAAGACACGAAGGCGTCCAATCTGCATGTCATGTAAGTTGCGGTGCAGGAGTTATCTATTCAGTGTTATTTGACGGAAAACAAAAAATAGCAAGCTCCTGCTCTACACTCTGCCGACAAAGTCCATATTATCTTTGCGGTGAGGAAAAATATATCACGGGACAGCTTGGATTGACCTCTACTATGATAACACCCGACCCAATAAGCGCTTGCGCTGCACTCTCCTGCGCAATTGAGGTATCTCTGCCCTACAATTTTCAAAAACGCCCCACCAAACGCTTTGATACCCTATCGCCAATATTCGCCCAAAGGCTTGACATTGACGGCAAATGCATATACGACCTGGGTCGCGAGGAGTGCGGATATCTTATTCTGAAGGTACGCTGCAACAAAACCTGCACGGTAAAAATAGCCTACGGAGAGCATCTCGATGACGGAGAGGTACGTTATCTTATACATAACAGAAGCTTTGCTCTTGACTTCAGGTGTGCTGCTGGAGAAAATTCTTTTGAACAACTCTTTGTCCGCATTGCGGGACGGTATCTTCAGCTGATCGACCCCGAAGATACCAAAATACTCGAGATCGGAATTATCCCCGCAATATATCCGCTAAGCGAGAAAAAATATCTTTTTTCGAAAAGTGACCAAGCTATATACGATACCTGCGTAAGGACACTGCGCCTTTGCATGCACACGCACTATGAGGACTGCCCCTGGCGCGAGCAAGCGCTCTATATGCTCGACAGCCGAAATCAGATGCTTTGCGGATATTCTGCGTTTGAGGAAACTGATTTTCAGCGCGCCAACCTTGTATTTATATCCAAGGGAATACGTAGCGACGGAATGCTCGAACTGACTTACCCTGCCGAAAACACCCCCTGCAATTCCTTTTTTCTCGGCTATGTTCCCCGTCGCGGTCTGCGAGTATATGGAGCATACCGGCGATCACAGCATCGCCTACGAGGTAATGCCAACTATGCTTTCTATAATTGAACGGCTTGCCTCCTTTAAGCAAAACGGACTTATAGTAAATCCACCCGCACCGTATTGGAATTTCTACGAATGGAGTAACGGCAACAGTGGGGCTCTTGGGAAGGATGACGGTGGCAGATGCGAGCTGATACTCAACTGTGCCTTTGTATATGCCGTCGAGCATCTTAAAAAAATATGCTCCTTTGCTGATCTCCCCTGCCCCGATTATAAGACCGACGAGATGAAGCGTATGATCAATGACGTGTTTTTTGATAAGGACAGCGGTATATTCCGCGCTTCGGACAACGGCGGAATACCAAGCGCTCTGGGTAATGCCTTTGCGCTTCTTATCGGCCTTGGGGACAAAAGAACCCTTGGTGCGCTCAAAGCTGACACAAGCCTTACGCCCGCAACCCTTTCCATGCTTCCGTTTGTATACGATGCTCTGCTAAAGGATTCCGACAACGCAGAGTTCGTGCTTGCAGATATCCGCAAAAATTATTTGTATATGCTCGATCGCGGTGCTACGTCATTCTGGGAAACAATAGAGGGCGGTGACGCGTTTGGCAAGGCGGGAAGCCTTTGCCATGGTTGGAGTGCTATGCCGATATATTACTTTAACAAGCTTCTTAAATAACATAAATACGGTCACTGCAAAGTGACCGTATTTTTTATCAAACCGCTTTACAAAAGCTCAAAAAGGTGATATAATAAATTTACCACACAAGTGAATTTGTGTGGTAGCAATCGGAACTATGCGTTTGTAGAATGTATAGCTCCAGCTACGCATCTTTTTACTTTGGAGGGAAAAATGAAAAGAATTTTGGCGTGCATTTTAATCGCGGTTATGCTCTTGGGCGTGCTTGCGGCGTGTGACGAGGAAGCAAGTCAGACGAGCGGAAAACCATCAAGCTCGCAGAATACCGAGAACTCTGACAAGCCGAATAACGGTGATAACGAAAACGGCGGGCAGAATAACGAAGACACCGACGATAGCGGCGAGAATGACGAAAACACCGACAATGGCGGGGATAATAATGAAATCACCGAAAATGAAGAGCCCTCGTGGACAATAGAAACTCTGCCCGAAAGTTCGAACGGATTGGAGTTGGAGTTAAACAATAATGGCACGAGTTATACTTTGAAGGGGATCGGAACTTGCACAGATACAGATATAGTTATTGGTAAGTACAACAATCTTCCGATTGTATCTATAGAAAAAAGGGCGTTTAAGAATTGCAAACAAATTAATAGTATATCTATAGCTAAAAGTGTTATTGAAATAAGGGATGATGCATTTAAAGGTTGTGATAATATTATTGTCAACGAAGATGAAATAAATTACGTTGATAAGTGGGTTGTAAATTGTGAAAACAAAACTGTTTCTACAGTCTTACTGAGAGAAGATACGGTAGGAATAGTCGAGGATGCTTTTTCGGATTGTACTGAATTAAAAGAGATAACTTTACCAAAAGGAATGATAAGTATAGGTCATCATGCGTTTGAAGATTGTTCAGTACTTGATAGCGTCACTTTTCCTGATAGCATGTTATTTATCGGTGATGGAGCGTTTTCAGGTTGTCAAGAATTGAAAAAGATAGCTATTCCATCAAATGTTGGTTACATAGGATTGATGGCGTTCTCCGGGTGTAGTTCTCTTGAAAGTATAACAGTATCTAAAGAAAATATACTTGTTCATAGTGCGGGAAATTGTTTGATTGTTACTGACGCAAAAACTATAATAGCAGGATGTAACAATAGCGTTATTCCGGATGATGGTAGTGTTACACGTATAGAGTGGAAGTCGGATCGTA
>JAZSJE010000120.1:0-4507 GCA_045534135.1 Eubacteriales bacterium | reverse complement strand
TCCGACTTATGAAAGATTATATATAATTATTGATTTTACAATCAAAAAATGCTATAATATGACCATCTGTATGCTAAATATTTAAGGAGAAAAATATGCGTAAAGAAATTTTACTTAATGACGGATGGCTCTTTCATAAAGGGGATATTTTAGTAGAGCGCGGTATTGACAAGGGTCCTATGTATTCTCAGTCAAAAACCGAACGAAAACAGATAGGTCCTGCGGCATATTGCTATAATGATACGCCCGACCCGTACAGTAACGTAAAGCCCGCAACGTCGCTTCTGACATATGAGCATTGGGAGGTCGTACAGCTTCCTCATGACTATATAGTTGACCAGGATTTTAAGGCTGACCGAAATGACTGTCACGGGTACGTTGAATACGATAACGCATGGTACAGGAAGCATTTTATGCTTCCTGAGGGATCTGAAAATAAGAGAATAATGCTTCGATTTGACGGAATAGCTACCGTTTCCGATATATATATCAACGGCTGTGTCCTGCGCCATAATTTTTCCGCTTATAACACAATAGAAATTGATATAAGCGATTACGTGTTCTATGACAGAGAAAACGTTATTGCTGTATATGTAAGCACAGAGGATTTTGAGGGCTGGTGGTATCAGGGCGGTGGTATATACCGCGACGTTTGGCTTACTGTTACAGAGCCTGTTGCGATAGAGCTTTACGGAGTATATGCTCCATACAAGAAGCTGAGCGATACCGATTGGCAGATCGATTTTGAAACCGCGATAATAAACGCCGATTACGTAGAGGCATCGGTAACCGTGGAAAGCTTGGTTATTGACGCTGAGGAAAATGTAGTGGCAAAGGGGGAAGGAAGCGGTGTGATTGCCTCAAGAGATAGATCTACACTTACGTACAGTGCCGTTGTAAGATCTCCCAAGCTTTGGGATTGCGAAAATCCAAATCTTTATAAAGTAAAGACCTCGGTATTTATGAACGGAGAAAAAATAGACGAGGATACTACACGTATAGGATTCAGAACCGTTGATATAACTGTTAAGGACGGTTTGCTGTTAAATGGAAAGAAAACTTACATAAACGGAGTTTGCGCTCATCAGGATTTCGGACTTACTGGCATCGCGGTACCTGATAACATAGCCAGATACAAGGTTTCTCTTATAAAGGAAATGGGTGCTAACGGATATAGAACCAGTCATTATCAGCAGACTACAGCATATATGGACGCGTTTGACGAAATGGGCTTTTTGGTGCTTGATGAGGCAAGGTGGTTTGATAGCACTAAAGACTCATTTGAGCAGATAGAGTCTTTGGTAAAACGTGACAGAAATCGCCCAAGCGTTATTTTCTGGTCAACAAGTAACGAGGAGCCTAACCATATCACGGATAACGGAAAGAGAATACATAAGGCTATAAGCGCACACATCAGAAAATTTGATAAAACAAGATATATTACGGCAGCGCAGGATAAGACTCCCGAGGCATCTACCATTTATGATGAGTGTGATCTTATAGGTATAAATTATAATCTCAATATTTATGATACCGTTCATGAAATGCGCCCGAATAAGCCTATATTTGCTTCCGAGTGCTGCGCAACGGGAACTACGAGAGATTGGAATTTTGATTCGGATGGAGCTTTCAGGCTCAGAGATAAGGATGCCGTGCCTACCTCATGGTTTATGAGCCGTGAGAAAACCTGGAAATTCCTTAAGAGCAAGCCATACGTATTCGGTGGATATCAGTGGGCGGCAGTTGAGCACAGAGGAGAGGCAGCATGGCCTGCAGTGTGCTCAAAATCAGGAGCGCTTGACCTTTTCTTGCAGAAGAAAGGGGCATTTTATCAGAACAAGTCACATTGGACCGAGGAGCCTATGGTACATATAGTTCCTCACTGGAATTTCAAGGGGCTTGAGGGTGAGGATATACTTGTTACCGTTTATACAAACTGCGATGAGCTTGAGCTTTTCCTTAACGGTGAAAGCTGTGGAAGAAAAGAAATAGAGAAGTATGGACACGGCGAATGGAACGTTCCGTATGTCACGGGCACTGTATCTGTAAAAGGATATCGAAACGGGGAGATTGTGTGTGTGGATGAACGAAGCACAACGGGAAAAGCAGTGTCGCTCAGATTGAAAAAGGATAATGACTTTGAAGCCAATGGCAGAGATCTCGCGCTCTTTACCTGCGAATGCCTTGACGAAAACGGAAAGGTTGTTCCCGATGCGTCAGAGTTCGTTCAGTTCAGTGTAAACACTCCTAACAAAATAACGGCAACCGGATCGGATCACTGCGACCATAACAGAATTTCTAATACAGCAAGAAAAATGTATATGGGCAAGATCCGGGTAGCAGTAAAGCCCGAAAAGGGAGCGAGCGAAATTATCCTATCAGCTATGAGCGATAATTGTGGGGTCACAAAACTGACGGTTAAGCTTTAGAATAAAATTACGGAGTAAATATGGGGAAATTTGTGTTGCATTCTGACTATAAGCCTACGGGCGACCAGCCTCAAGCTATTGAAAAGCTTACAGCTGGAATAAATAGCGGATTAAAAGAGCAGGTGCTTTTGGGTGTTACGGGAAGCGGTAAGACTTTTACCATGGCTAATATTATTGCCAACGTAAACAAGCCTACTCTTGTTTTGGCGCACAATAACACGCTTGCGGCACAGCTTTGCTCCGAATTCCGTGAATTTTTTCCCGAAAACGCAGTCGAGTATTTTGTTTCCTACTACGATTACTATCAACCCGAAGCGTATATACCAGGGAAAGATATGTACATCGAAAAGGATGCTATGGTCAATGACGAGATAGATATGCTGCGTCATAGCGCAACGTCAGCTCTTTTTGAGAGAAAAGACGTTATTATAGTTGCCAGTGTGTCGTGTATATACTCATTGGGTGATCCCGAGGAATACAGAAATCTTGTGTTAGCATTGCGCCCAGGGATGGAAATGAGCCGCGATGACCTCATACGAAAGCTTATAGCAATAAGCTATTCCAGAAATGATATCGGCCTTGAAAGAGATAAGTTCAGAGTACAGGGCGATACGGTCGACCTTATAACGGCAAATATGCGAGATATGGCTTTGCGTATAGAGTTTTTCGGTGACGAGATAGACAGAATATCCGAGATAAACGTAGTTACCGGGGAGGTCATCAGGAGCCTTAGCTATGCAGCTATTTATCCTGCGACACACTATGCCGTATCGGATGATAAGCGAGAGCGTGCACTTGAAGAAATAATGCGTGAAATGATAGAGCGCAGAGAGTTTTTTATATCCGAGGGCAAACTTATAGAGGCACAGAGAATAGAGGAAAAAGTAAAATACGATCTCGAAATGCTTCGGGAGGTTGGATTCTGCTCTGGCGTTGAAAATTATTCCCGAGTTCTTGCGGGTAGACCGGAAGGCTCTACTCCGTATACGCTTCTTGATTATTTTCCCGATGATTTTCTTCTTTTGGTGGATGAATCTCACGTTACTTTGCCTCAGGTGAGAGGCATGAGCGGCGGAGATACGGCAAGAAAGAAAAATCTTATAGATTACGGCTTCAGATTACCATCCGCTTACGATAACAGACCGCTATATTTTGAAGAATTTGAATCCAAGATAGATAAGGTCATATACGTCAGCGCAACACCGGGTGACTATGAGCAGGAGCACGCTGAGGCAATGGCAGAGCAGCTTATAAGACCTACAGGTCTTCTTGATCCTGAGGTGGAGGTGCGTCCTATTGAAGGACAGGTGGATGATCTCATCGGTGAGATACGTATTCGCACTCAAAGAAACGAAAGAGTTTTGGTTACTACGCTTACTAGAAAGATGGCCGAGGATCTTACCGAATATCTTGAACAAAACGGCATTAAGGTAAAATATATACACTTTAACGTTGATACGCTTGAAAGAATGGAGATAATACGAGATCTTCGACTTGGTGAGTTTGACGTGCTTGTCGGAATAAACCTCCTTAGAGAGGGACTTGATATACCCGAGGTTTCACTTGTGGCCATTCTTGACGCGGATAAAGAGGGATTTCTAAGAGCAGAACGAAGTCTTATACAGACTATAGGCAGAGCGGCAAGAAATGCCAACGGAAAGGTTATAATGTATGCGGATACCATTACCGGGTCAATGGCTTGCGCTATTGGTGAGACCGAAAGACGACGTAAGATACAGAAGGAGTATAACTCTTTGCACGGAATAACTCCTAAGACTATTATAAAGGATATTCGTGATGTCATTGAAATAGGCAAGAGCGAAAAGAACAATAAAAAGAGTGATAAAAAGCTTACAAGACTTGAACGTGAACGGCTTATAGAGGAGCTTTCAAAGCAAATGAAGGCTGCATCAGCTAAGCTTGAGTTTGAGCAGGCGGCATATTTAAGAGATAGGATCAAGGAATTAAGAAATCAAAAATAAAGGATAAGAGATGGCAAAATCAATCGTTATAAAAGGCGCGAGAGTAAATAATCTTAAAAATATAGATCTTGAGATACCCAGAGATAAGCTGGTGGT
>JAZSJE010000145.1:0-4880 GCA_045534135.1 Eubacteriales bacterium | reverse complement strand
GAGCTTTTCAAAAAGCGTATTGAGTGCGCTGTTATGATACAGGTAGCCGAAAGCGAGAACTCATGACAACACCGATCACCGATTTTGTAAAGGAATACGCGAAAAAGGATGCATCACGGTTTCATATGCCGGGACATAAGGGTAAAAGCTTTCTTGGCTGTGAATCGCTTGATATTACCGAGATAAGCGGTGCCGATGTATTGTATTCGGCTTCGGGCATAATTGCCGAGAGCGAATCCAACGCTACCGCTCTGTTCGCTAGCGGCCATACATTCTATTCTACCGAGGGTTCAAGCCTCTCCATAAAGGCTATGCTGGCGCTCATAAAGAAAAAAACACCCTCTGGGCATAGAACACGTATTCTGGCTGCAAGAAACGTACATAAAGCATTTATATATGCCTGTGCCATTTTGGATATCGAACCGATCTGGATCTATCCTGAGCAGCTTACGCATCTCTGCTCCTGCGAGATATCTCCCGAGCATCTTGACACCGTATTAAATGACCTTGAAGTTCTTCCTCAGGCACTCTATATCACCTCGCCCGATTATCTTGGCAACGTAGCTGATATCAAAGGACTTTCTGAGGTTTGCCATCGCTACGGTATTTTACTCTTAGTCGACAATGCACACGGTGCGTACCTTGCGTTTCTTGAGGACTCTATGCACCCATTGGCTCT
Source organism: Eubacteriales bacterium (assembly GCA_045534135.1). GTDB lineage: Bacteria > Bacillota > Clostridia > Oscillospirales > CAG-272 > HGM12713. Next base: position 4,201 of record JAZSJE010000145.1, on the reverse strand, counting down.
CGGAGCTGATATGTGCTGCGACTCGGCGCATAAGACCCTACCCGTTCTTACGGGAGGATCATATCTGCATATTTCAAAGAGCTATAAAGAATTTTCAGTCGAGGAGATACGAAGCACTATATCTGTTTTCGCGTCAACAAGTCCGTCATATCTTATTCTTCAATCGCTTGATATTTGCAATGCTTATATTTCAGACGGTTACTCGAGGCGTCTGAACGAATGTATAAGAAGAATACGCGTACTGAAGCAACAGCTCTCTGCTCTTGGCTTTCCGCCTATTTCCGGCACTTATTTTGATGAGCTCAAGATAGTATTTTCAAAAAGCACATGTGGCCACTCGGGCACAGAGCTTGCAGAGCACTTGTCCGACTTTAACATAGAGGTGGAATTTGCGGACCGCGACTACGCTGTGCTTATGCTTACACCCGAAAACTCGGAAAGCGATCTGCGTCGCGTATATGATGCTATTTCTACACTTAAGCAAAGTACGGCTTTCGATGATCGTAGCGAATTACCTATGCTCGATATCCCAAAACGCGCTACATCGGTAAGAGATGCGATCTTCTGTGAGAGCGAAATAATAAATGCGACAGATGCATGCGGCAGAATTTGCGCCGCTCCGACAGTGTCCTGCCCTCCCGCGGTTCCTATAGTAATAAGCGGTGAGATCATAGACGAGGCTGCTCTCAAGCTTCTCTCTTACTACGGAATTAACAAAATAGAGGTTATAAAATAAAAAATCTCCCTGTTTTCAGGGAGATTTTCTTTTTTAATTCAAATTAAAGCAATCCGTCGAAGAAATCATCACTTGCGGGCTTTGCAGCAGGTGCCTCTTTAACTTCTTCCTTTTTATCCTCTACGGGTGCCGCTTTTTCTTCGGGTTCAACATCGAAATCAGCAGCAATGATTGTAATTCTCATCTCGTCCTCAAGCTCAGGGTCAAATGCAACTCCCCAAATAACGCTTGCCTCGGAATTACACTCGTTAGCTATCATCGTAGAAGCGAGGTCAACGTCCTCAAGTCCTACATCAGCAGATGCGGAAATGCTTATGATAACACCCTTTGCTCCCTTGATAGAGGTCTCAAGCAAGGGACTGGAGATAGCCATCATAGCAGCCTCCTGAGCCTTGTCCTTACCCGTAGCCTTACCCATACCCATGTATGCTACACCGGAATTTGCAAGCACAGACGTAACGTCCGCAAAGTCAATATTAATAAATCCGGGAACGTTTATAAGGTCAGAAATACTCTGAACACCTCTGCGAAGAACCTCGTCTGCCTCCGAGAAAGCATTTGCAAGGGTAATTCTCGCGTCGGCAACGAGCTTAAGTCTTTCGTTAGGAATAACGACCAGGGAGTCAACGTACTGAGCGATATCCTTTATTCCCTCCTCTGCCTGAAGCATTCTTCTCTTTCCCTCAAAGCCAAAGGGGGTAGTAACTACACCTACGGTAAGTATATCCATCTCTCTTGCCGCTTTTGCAACTATGGGCGTAGCGCCTGTTCCTGTTCCGCCACCCATGCCTGCGGTAACGAAGACCATATCAGCACCAGAAAGCACCTTCTTTATATCGTTATACGCCTCATCCGCAGCTCTCTTTGCTATTTCGGGATTAGAGCCTGCGCCAAATTCGTTTGTAACCTTCTCACCAATCGCCAGCTGCTTTGCCGCAACAGACTTTTTAAGCGCCTGCTTGTCTGTATTTATAGCTATAAATTCAACGCCCTTAACGTCAGAAGCGATCATTCGGTTAACTGCGTTTCCACCGCCTCCACCGACACCTACGACCTTTATATTAACACCGTATTCACTGTTATCAAACTGTTCGAAACCCATTTCTTATTTCCTCCGTTTTGTTGTTGATATTCTCCTCTTATATGATAATATATTTTAAGAAATTTTGCAATAGTTTTGAGAAAATTTGTATTGGATTTTGTCAAAAAAGTTTATATTGACAACGTGATTTTTTTGTGATAAAATACCTTTGGAGGTGATTTAAATGTTATTTGTAGGTATTTCATTACTCTCATTTGGCGCAAGCGGACTTATTACCCTTGCGGCAATGCTCGGAGGAGATATTTTTAATAGATATACCTCTACATTTGTCCTTATCTGCATAATCTGCTTGGCTGCCGGTACGGCACTGACGGTTATTGGTTTGATAAACCATTCCAAAAAGTCAGCGCAACAAAGAAAGCAAAATCTTGAAATGCGTGAAAAGGGCGAAAACGTTTGCAAGAATTGCGGGTTAAATATCTCAAGCACCTGCACCGTATGTCCGCGATGCGGAAAGAACACAAGGGAATAAACACATAGGAGGTTACATCATGGCAAGAAGTCAATTTACATTCCCCTACACTGCCTCATTTGAGGAAACAGACAAAACTATAAAGGAGATTCTCGTTTCGAACGGTTATCACGAAAAGGATTACAACGGTGAGATGGTTTGGAAAAAGGGCACCGGCGCTATGACCGCTATGCACTACATCAAGTATGAATACACCGATGGCGCAGTTGTCGTTTACGGTTGGGTTCAGGCAGGCATGGGCGACGTAGGCGGAAAAGAAATGGACCTTAAGGGCTTTTTCGGCGCACTTCCCAAAAAGTCGGTTAAAAAGGTAATTGAGAAGATAGGCGAAAGCATCAAATAAGTACAAACTCAAAAAAAGGCACAGCCAAATACGGCTGTGCCCTTTTATTTTAGCTCAATTAAAAATCTCCGAGAAGATCGTCAAGATCAAGTCCGTCAGAAGCCTTCTTGGGAGCTTCCTTTACTACAGGCTCAGCGGCGGGCTCTGCCTTAGCGGCTGCCTTAGGTGCCTCTGCATCGGTCTTTACTTCAACCTTTGCAGCAGCCTCATTAGACTCCTTGTTAAATCCTGTAGCAATGATAGTTACTCTCATCTCGTCCTCGAGATTTTCGTCAAATCCTACACCAAAGATAATGTTAGCATCGGGATTGCACTCGTTAGTAACCATATTAGCAGCGAGATCAACGTCCTCAAGTCCTACGTCAGGAGATACCGAGAAGCTGATAATAACGCCCGTAGCACCCTTTATAGAGGTCTCAAGCAGCGGGCTGGCAATAGCCATGCTTGCAGCTTCCTGTGCCTTATCCTTACCCGTAGCGCTTCCTATACCCATGTGAGCAAGGCCCGAATGAGCCATTACAGAGGTAACGTCTGCAAAGTCAAGGTTTATAAACTGCTCTACGTTAATAAGCTCGGAAATACTCTGTACACCCTTACGGAGGATGTCATCAGCCTCAGAAAATGCGTTAAAGAGAGTAATTCTGCTGTCGGTGACCAGCTTAAGTCGTTCGTTAGGAATAACTACCAGAGAGTCTACGTACTGACTGAACTCCTCGATTCCCGCAAGAGCCTGATCCATTCTTCTCTTACCCTCAAAAGCAAAGGGCTTGGTAACTATACCTACGGTAAGTATATCCATATCGTGAGCGATCTTTGCAACTACGGGAGCAGCACCTGTACCTGTTCCGCCGCCCATACCTGCGGTAACGAATACCATATCAGCACCTGCGAGCGCTGCCTTTATCTCCTCAAGAGATTCCTCAGCAGAGCGAGCACCGATAGAAGGATTAGCACCCGCGCCAAATCCCTTGGTTATCTTCTCACCGATGGCAACCTGGTTGGGAGCCAAAGCATTTTTAAGCGCCTGTCTATCCGTATTTATCGATACAAACTCAACGCCTCTTACGTTAGAGGAAATCATGCGGTTAACAGCATTGTTTCCGCCTCCGCCTACTCCCACTACCTTTATACATACACCGCTCATGCAGCTATCATCGTGTTCGAATGTCATTTCTACGTCCTCCAAATATAAATATACATATATAATAATATATTATACACTTTTTTGCAATAGTTTTTTTAAAAATTTAATTATTTTTTACAATTATTTTATTCTTCAACGCTGCTGTTCCCGCTCGCGTCCTCATCATCAGGAAAATACCCCTTAAAAGCAGGATCTGTAGAACCGTTAAAGGTTATTTTTCCGCCAACGTATCCCTTTTTCTTACTGTCATTGATAACCTTATCTATCATATCGAATTTTATCTTAGCATCACTCGTGTCGCCAAAATAGATCTCGTAGGTTCCGTCCACCGTCATTTTTATCTCAAAACGATTTTCAAGAATAAGATAGGTTATTCTGTCCTTTATTTTGTTGGTTCTTATAAT
>JAZSJE010000113.1:0-8039 GCA_045534135.1 Eubacteriales bacterium | reverse complement strand
TATACGGTAGCTGAGGGATTGTCCGTCTGCCGGGAGAGCAGCTTTCGCGCGTGGGTCTCGGTAAGGTATGGATGCAACAATTTCTGTTCATACTGTATCGTACCTTACGTAAGGGGACGCGAGCGCAGCCGCCGTCGTGAGGACGTAGTTGCTGAGGTCAAAGATCTTATAGGTAATGGATATAAGGATATTACACTTCTCGGTCAAAACGTAAACTCCTATGGTAAGGACAGTGGATTTGACTACGACTTTGCCGATCTTCTTTGTGAGCTTGATAAAATCGAGGGAGAATACACACTTCATTTTATGACCAGCCACCCAAAGGATGCTACGCGTAAGCTTGTTAACGTTATGGCTGATTCAACTCACGTAGCAAAGCATTTTCATTTGCCTATGCAGTCGGGAAGCGATAAGGTCCTTAAGGAAATGAACCGTCGCTACGATTTTGAAAAGTATATAGGAATTCTTGATTATATTCGCGAAAAAATTCCCGACGTTACAATCACCTCGGATATAATAGTCGGTTTCCCGGGAGAGAGCGAGGAGGATTTTGCGCTAACGCTTAGAGCTCTTGAACGTGCGAAATTTGATATGATATATTCATTCCAGTATTCTCCGCGAAAGGGAACTCCTGCTGCTGATATGGAGAACCAGATACCTCAGACTGTAAAAGCAGAGCGGTTTGATCAATTGCTCGCGCTTCAGAATGAGATATCTCTTGCCTCCAATAAGCCTCTTGAGAAAAAAATCCTCAGGGTGCTTTGCGATGGACCGAGTAAAAACAACCCCGGAGTTTACAGCGGAAGAACGGACGGTGGGAAAATAGTTTTCTTTGACGGAAACGAAGACGATATAGGAAAGTTTCTGAAAATATTTATCGAGAGAGCGGACACCTTTGCTCTTTACGGTAGAATAGTAAAAAATTCTTAGAAAAGAGGAAATAGATATGACAGTTTTTGAACTTGCGGCAGAACTTGGAAAGGCTCTTAAGAAGGATGAAAAGTTAGTTAGACTTACAAATGCGAAAAAGGCATATGAATCTGACGGTGACCTTCAGAAGATGATGGTTGAATATGAGGTGCAGCAGAAGGCGCTTCAGGTAGAGCTTACCAGAGATGAGCGTGATACTCTGCTAATAGACAATGTGCAGAGAAGGATCAACGAGCTTTATACGGCTATTATGGCACACCCGGTTTTCATTGAGCTTAACGAGGCGCAGTCTGATGTGAACGAGCTTATGAATGCCGTAAATAACACTATTACATTTGAGATAACCGGTGAGCTTCCTTCATGCACCCACGATTGCTCAAGCTGTGGCGGAGGCTGCTCTCACTGAGGTTTAAATTTTTAAAAGCGAGGTACGACCTATGACTCCAATGATGGAGCAATATTTTGAGATAAAAAATCAATATAAGGATCATATCGTTTTTTACCGTTTGGGTGACTTTTACGAGATGTTCTTTGACGATGCGATAGTTGCATCGCGAGAGCTTGAGCTCACTCTCACGGGCAGAGATTGCGGTGAGGCTGAAAGGGCACCTATGTGCGGTGTTCCTTTTCATAGCTCAGAGAGCTATATAGGCACTCTTGTCGGCAAGGGGTATAAGGTTGCCATATGTGAGCAGACCGAGGATCCTGCTGCGGCAAAGGGCTTGGTGCGCCGTGAGGTCATACGTGTAGTTACTCCGGGTACACTCATAGAGAGTAATCTGCTCTCTGAAAAACGCAATAATTATCTTGGCTCTGTCTATATGAATGAGTTCGAGTGCGGAGTTGCTTTTGCGGACATATCTACGGCTCAGGTATGGGCGACCTATTTTTGCGGTGATGAGATGGACAGCAAGCTCCGCAATGAGCTGGGTACTTATGCGCCGTCAGAGGTGATCGTAAATCTTGGTGCGAAGAAGCTTGGTGATACTGCTGAATTTATCCGCACAGGTCTTGGCGCCATGCTCAATGATAACAGAGCTACCGATTTTGAATATGCTACTGCGCTTGAAAAGATCAAAAATCAGTTTGGCGAATCCATAAAAGAGGAGCAGCTTGATAATAAGCCGTTGATATCCGCGCTTGGAGCTTTGCTTTCTTACGTTGAGGAAACGCAGAAGCAGGATATATCTTACATAAAGGATCTTAATATTTACCTTGAAGGTCAGTATATGGAGCTGGATATAAACACCAGAAGAAATCTGGAGCTTACCCACACCATGCGAACCAAGGAAAAAAAGGGATCCTTGCTTGGGGTGCTTGATAAGACGGTCAGCGCTGCCGGAGCAAGACTTATGTGTCAGTGGGTAGAGCATCCGCTGCTTAAGGTTTCCGCAATAACGCAAAGACAAAACGCAGTCGAGGAGCTTGCCTCAAATTACATACTTCGTGAGGAGATAAGAGAGCTTCTTTCTAACGTGCTTGATATTGAAAGGCTTGTTACGAGAATAGTTTACGGTACGGCAAATGCACGTGATCTTCGTGCTATTGCTTCAACGATATCTATACTTCCCGAATTAAAAAAGCTTATTGGCGGGTGTAGCTCAAATGAGCTTTCAACGCTTAACAGTGAGCTTGATCTTCTTGAGGATGTTTACTCGAGAATTGATGCGACAATTTGCGAGCAGCCCCCAGTATCTATACGTGAAGGCGGAATGATAGCGCCTGGATTTAATGATGACGTTGATAATCTTCGCTCTATAATGAAGGACGGAAAGGGTTGGATAGAACGCGTTGTTGAGCATGAGAAGGAGAGAACGGGTATTCGCACTCTTAAGATAGGCTACAACAAGGTGTTTGGATACTACATAGAGGTATCGCGCTCGTTTGTAAATCAGGTTCCGTCGGAGTATATACGTAAGCAGACACTTGCTAACGCGGAAAGATATATAACTGATGAGCTCAAGGATATGGAGGCAACTATACTCGGTGCTGCTGACAGAGTAAATTCGTTGGAATACGAGATATTCTGCGAGCTTCGCGGATTTGTTGCGGATAATAGCTCAAGACTTCAAAAGACCGCGGCAATTCTTGCAAAGCTCGACGTATATCAGAGTCTTGCTACAGTTGCCGTTAAGAACAAATATACACGTCCGGAGGTTGACGCAAGTGACGTAATAGTGATCAAGGACGGAAGACATCCCGTAGTTGAACAGTTTGTAAAGGATAGCTATTTCGTTCCTAACGATGCAAATCTCGATACCGCAAGAAATCGACTTATGCTTATAACAGGACCTAATATGGCAGGTAAATCCACGTATATGCGTCAGGTTGCGGTCATAGTGGTAATGGCGCAGATAGGTTCATTTGTTCCAGCCAATGATGCGCGTATTGGTGTAGTTGACAAGCTCTTTACCAGAGTAGGTGCGTCCGACGACCTTGCGAGCGGACAGTCTACATTTATGCTTGAGATGAACGAGGTAGCGTATATTCTTCGTAACGCAACCCGACAGAGCCTTATCATATACGATGAGGTCGGACGGGGAACGTCCACATTTGATGGCATGAGCATAGCAAGAGCTATCGTTGAATATACGGCAAGCCGAAAGATAGGTGCCAAAACGCTGTTTGCTACTCACTACCATGAGCTTACTTCACTTGAGGACGAGATGGACGGGATAGTTAACTATAATATTGCGGCTAAAAAGAGAGGAGATAATATAACATTTCTCCGTAAGATAGTGAGAGGCTCGACCGATGACAGCTACGGAATTGAGGTAGCAAAGCTTGCGGGACTTCCTAATGAAGTTATTCGCAGAGCTAAAGAGGTTTTAGCATCGGTAGAAAAAACAGCAAAGGCTCTTTCAACGGCGGATGCAGTCCAGCAGGAAAAGGATGACAGTCTTATAAGTATGGATGATTTTGTTAATGAACAGGTCATTGAGGAGCTGAAGGCGGTCGATCTTAACACACTTTCACCGTATGAAACTATGAGCTTTTTGTTTGATTTAAAGAAAAGGCTTAAATAAACTTATCAAATGGACTTAAAAAGGAGGGAGATACATGGGTAATATAAACGTGCTGTCCTTTGCTGTAGCAAATCTTATTGCCGCAGGAGAGGTCGTTGACAGACCTTCGTCAGTAATAAAAGAGCTGATGGAGAATTCTATTGACGCAGGCGCTACCGTGATAACCGTCGAAATACAGAACGGTGGAGTTACGTATATGCGTGTTTCGGACAACGGATGCGGAATCGAACCTGATGATCTCCCTATAGCTATACGTCGCCACGCGACAAGCAAGATCAAGAACGCGGAGGACCTTGAGGGTATTCTTACGCTTGGCTTCAGGGGAGAAGCTCTGGCAGCTATCGCATCTGTGTCGGATATTCGTATAATTTCCAAAAGACGGGATGCACAGATGGGCGCTATGCTGAAAGCAAGCGGTGGAAATATACTCGGTGTCAGTGAGAGGGCTGCTGCGGATGGAACGACTATAATAGTCGAAAATCTTTTTGCAAACGTACCCGCAAGACGTAAATTCTTGAAAAAGGATGCTACCGAATCTATGGCGGTAAGCGCTGTAGTTGAAAAAATAGCACTTTCTAAGCCGGATATATCTTTCAAGCTAATAGTTGACGGAAACGTTAAGCTTGAAACGATAGGCGACGGAAGTGTCAAAAATACCATTTATTCCGTATTTGGCAGGGATTTTGCCTCTAAGCTGATCCAGACTGAGATAGAGGTGGACGGAATACTTGTTGAGGGGTTTGTCGGACGCTCGGATAATGTCAGAGCAAACAGGAATTATCAGAATTTCTTCATAAACGGAAGATACGTAAAAAGTAAGACTGCCTGCGCGGCACTTGAACAGGCGTATACCTCTTACATACCGCCCGATAAATTTCCTTGCTGCGTTTTGTTTATGAATATAAATCCCGCAACGGTTGACGTAAACGTTCATCCCGCTAAGCTCGAGGTCAAGTTTTCTAACGAAAAGCCTGTTTTTGAAGCTATTTATTATGCTGTCAGGAACGCGCTTGAGCAAAATGTGACACGACCGGGCGTCGATATAGGAACAGCTTCTCGCACACTTAAGGTAAATGAATGGGCGCAGAAGGGTATAATGGCAAATGCGCCTATTGAGGACGGAAAAAAGGAATCGCTCAAGTCAAGACAGATAGAGGCAGGTCTTTATACTGCACCAAAACAAGCTGTTATTGAGGAAAAGCCGAAAGAAGTCCCTGTACATAAAAAGCCTACAGAAACGGTTGAAGAGGAAAAGATAATAACGGCTGAGGATTACGCGCGCGAATATATCAGGGCTTTGGAAAACGGAGAGATAAAGTGCGATGACGAGGACGATGAGGAGGGTATGCAAAGCGTCGATATGCCCGCTGATGCTGCTCCCGTTGAAAATGAAAAAAATATAATTGCCGAACCTAAGCAAGCAGAAGAAATCAGCGCGGAGAAGCCTCGTAGCCTTGAATACCGCATAATCGGAGAGGCATTCAATGCTTATGTAATAGTGGAGCGCGGAGATGTAATGTTGCTTATAGACAAGCATGCGGCTCACGAGCGTATTATATTTGAAAAGCTTAAGGCTGGACTTAAAAACATGGAAGTGTCCTCACAGATGCTTATGCTTCCTCTTGATGTCATGATGACATCTGACGAGATACAGACGCTTCTCCAATATAAGAATGAAATTGAAGCAATAGGCTTTGAATTCAGTACCGGGAAATATACTGCAAGTATTACCGCAATACCCGAGGGAATAGGTACCGATGCGGTGTCAGATATGCTTGTTGTAATGGCGGAACGGCTTAAAAACGGAACTGGAAGTGCGGGACTTACAAGAGATATAATCTTTGAAAAAGCACTTTATCAGGCATCCTGTAAGGCAGCAATAAAGGCTGGCAGAGAATATTCTCCCGAGCATATAAAATGGATCGTTTCGAAGCTTATGGAGCTTCCCGATATAACCGTTTGCCCTCATGGCAGACCCGTAGCAATGGAGCTGTCTAAGAAAAATCTTGACAGACAGTTTGAACGTACTTAAAAATGGAAGGAAAAAAGATGTTTGAAATTTTAGCAACCGATGGACGCGCGCGCAGAGGAGTTCTGCACACTGTTCACGGAGATATACAGACCCCTGTGTTTATGAACGTTGGAACCTGTGCCGCTATCAAGGGCGGAGTTTCCAGCCGAGAGCTTATAGATCTTGACTGTCAGGTCGAGCTTTCGAACACCTATCATTTGCATATAAGACCCGGAGATAAGCTTATATACGAGATGGGTGGACTTCACAAATTTATGAATTGGGAAAGACCTATACTTACCGACAGCGGTGGATTTCAGGTATTTTCGCTCTCACAGCTGCGTAAAATAACCGAGGAGGGCGTGCGTTTCGCATCACACGTTGACGGAAAGAGAATATTTATGGGTCCAGAGGAGAGTATGCAGATACAGTCAAATCTTGCGTCTACTATTGCAATGGCGTTTGACGAGTGCATCGAAAATCCCGCTCCGTATAAATATGTAAAGGAGTCCTGCGACCGCACTGTACGTTGGCTCGTGCGCTGTAAGGCAGAAATGGACAGATTGAATTCTTTACCCGAGACTATAAACAAAAATCAGCTTCTCTTTGGAATAAACCAGGGTGGAACGTATGAGGATCTTCGTATAGAGCATATGCACAGCATAGCGGAGCTTGACCTTGCCGGATATGCTATTGGTGGTCTTGCCGTAGGCGAGGAAACCGAGGAAATGTATAGAATAATTGATGCTGTAGAGCCTCATATGCCAAAAAACAAGCCCAGATACCTTATGGGGGTTGGAACACCCTGCAATATTCTTGAGGCCGTTCACATGGGTGTTGATTTCTTTGACTGTGTAATGCCAAGCAGAAACGCAAGACATGGAAATCTCTTTACATGGCACGGAAAGATGAATCTGCTTAACGAAAAGTATGCTAAGGATCCCAGACCCTTTGATGAGAATTGCGGATGTCCCGCGTGCAGAAATTACAGCCGTTCTTATGTAAGACATCTTATCAAGGCAAAGGAATCTCTCGGTATGCGCCTTGCTGTTGCACATAACTTGTATTTCTATAATAATCTTACAAGAGAAATACGCAAGGCACTTGATGGCGGTTATTTTGAGAGCTTTTATCAAAAATACAGAAATATTCTCGGTGAGCGCAGCCAAAGCTGACGGAAGCCGAAAGAGGGGTAACATGTTAAATAAGGATTTGATTTGCGAGGTCTTATCTGCCGCTATGGCGAGCGGGGGAGACTTTGCTGAAATTTACTGTGAGCATACCCGTTCAAACAATATAGCATTTGTTGACGGAAAAATAGACTCAATAAGCGATAACGTTATTTCCGGTGTAGGAATCAGAGTGTTTCTTGGCGAGAGAACTGTTTATGCTTCCACCAGCGATATAAGCAGAGAGGGATTGCTTTCTTGCGCACTCTCGGCAGCAGATGCTTTGGGCGAGGGAAGTGCTCCTATATCTATCTGTCTTAGCAAAAAAGATATAATCAACGCGCACCCCGTAAAAATAAACCCGATAGCGGCAGAGCTTTCTACCAGAATAGACATACTGAAAGCCGGATGCCTTGCGGCAAAGGAGAGCAGCCCTCTTATTTCTCAGGTTTCAGGACGTCTTATGGGTGTAGAGCGTGAGATACTTGTAGCAAACACCGATGGACTTATGGTTGGAGATACACATACCAGAACACGGATAGCGGTAAGTGCTGTGGCATCGGAAAACGGTGAAAATCAGTCTGGAAGCGCATCTCCCGGACGAGGTATGGGGCTTGAGATGTTTGAGTTTATTTCCCCCGAGGAAACAGGTAAAAGGGCGGCAGAGCAGGCGCTTGTAAACCTCAGAGCGGATTATTGCAAGGCGGGACAGATGACGGTCGCTATAGAAAACGGATTTGGCGGAGTTATTTTCCATGAGGCGTGCGGTCACTCGCTTGAGGCGACTCAGGTTGGAGTGGGTATGTCTGAGATGTGTGGAAAGCTCGGTCAGAAGATAGCTAATGAAAAGGTAACAGCAATAGACGACGGTACGAGAGCAGGCGCTTGGGGATCGGTAAATAT
>JAZSJE010000083.1:0-2193 GCA_045534135.1 Eubacteriales bacterium | reverse complement strand
CGCCCTTATCGTCGATCTCAAAGGAGCATGATCCAAATATCTTCGTTGGATAGGACATGCGGAGCTTTCTTTGAAGATCGTCACCGAAATACGCGCTGTCAGAATACTTTATGGGATTTTTCAGCTTAACATATTCTGCGTTTGTGAAGTTCACGGGATCGACCATAACGTATCCTGGAATTCCCTCTCCACTATTGCTCATCCACTTAAAAAATCCGTCATATTCAAGTGCCGACACCTTCTGAGGTGTTTTGTTGTAATTTATCTGGCTGTAATCGGGACTTATAACATACTGTGAAACGACAGAGCTTTCGTTTAATTCTCCAAGCGTTCTGTCGCCCATTTTTCTCGCTGTTTCGGTATCCATAAGCGCAATGTTGCTTACCAGCTCAGTTTCGGGCATGTCCGCGCTAAAGGTAGCCTTGGGCACAGTTATAATGCTCGAGTAAGCCTCAGCATTAAAAAAAGTAGATGAAAAAAGATTTCCAAAGATCAATACTACAACAGTCGCTACCACGGATATGATACCCACCTTGGTTATCACTCTGCCATCAAAGTTAAAATGCTTCTTTTCCTTTTTGTTCCACGGTGCTTTTTTGAAGCTGAGCACTGTATAGACTATGGTAAAGACTATCACGCCCAGCATCAGGAATACCCAAAAGCTCTGTGAGTAAATATTGAGAGGTGGCAGAGCTATATAAAAATACAGACCGCCAAGAAGCAATGTGACAAGCAAGGATATCAATACTCTTACGTAAGTTCTTCTCATTATAATTCTCCTATGTTTTTATCTTAAAAATCGAAAACACATCTGTCACCGTCAAGCTTAAGAGCCGCATCAAAGCTTTTTCCGTTCTTCGATACAAAGCCCTTTATAACCGAGGTGCGTCCGTTTTGAAGCATTGCGCTTACATTTCTTGCGGATATAGCTCTACCGCAAATATAAGCGCCCACACTGAATTTACAGCCGTTTTTATAATTACTGCATCCATAGCTGTATTTACCTCTTTTCACATCCCCACCGCAGGCAGGACATTTACCTACTACGTCACCGAAAAATCCTGTATCCGTATCCTCCTCAAGCGGAAGCGTGGGCGGTGGAGCAAAATACCCCTTTATTTCTTCAGTAGCAAGCGAAACGCTGTCCTCAACGTTCATCTCGCCTCTGAATACCCTTTTAAGCGCTTTACCCATCTCTGAGGTCTTGAACTTATCCATGCTGATATTCATCCTGTCAAGGCTTTCTATAAGAAATATTCCATCGGGGAGGATAGTATATACGTCCTTTTTCAGTTGGATGTATCCGCTCTTTTTCGCATTGTCTATTATTCCCGTTCTCGTCGCCTCGGTACCAAGCTCAACTCCCTCAAACATAGCGCGGTATTCCTCTGCGTCATCCGCGCCGACCGTATCCTCAGCCGCAGCCTTCTCTTCTCTGAACGGATTTTTCAAATAGTTATTCAGCGTCTCTATCGTGTAGTGCTTTGGCGGTGTCGTTTCCTTTTCGTTTGGTTTGAAATTGATGTTTATTATATCTCCCTTATTGAGATTTGGTAATATCTTATCCTTTTGCGTGGAGTCATCATACTTCATCCAGCCCTTTTCTTTTATTGAAAGTCCTTTTAGTAAAAAGCTTTCAAGCTCACCCACGTCAACTGTGATCTCTACCTTCTCAGCAATACATTCCTCCGCGCAGAATACAGCTATAAATCTGCGGAATACCGTAGAATAGACCTGCATCTCTGCCTCACTCAGCTTATTCCTGTCTGGTATTTTATAGGTCGGAGTTATTGCGGAATGCGACTCGATCTTACTGTCATCAAATATCGTCTTTTTATCCTTAAATGCTACGGGATAACCAAGCGCGGCGCAATTTTCAAGTATCTTTTTTACCTTCCCCTTTTCGGCGGTAGCCAGATATTCGGAATTCGTTCTGGGATAGGTCAGATATCCGCTCTCGTAAAGCTTCTGCACTATCTCAAGGCTCTGCGCCATTGACATCTTATATTTCTTTCCTAAAACGTTTTGCAGCTTGGATAGCGAGTAAAGCTTTCCCGGCTGTATGCTATCCTTTTTTCTTTTTACCGAGCTTACGACTGCCTTCTCGGCATTGTAACGCTGGCATGCGCTCTGCGCCTTTGCGAGTTCATTTCCACCAAAGCGAAGCTTGCTCTGAAGCTCTATGGGCTCACC
>JAZSJE010000013.1:0-4267 GCA_045534135.1 Eubacteriales bacterium | reverse complement strand
GCTACGATCCGACTTTAAACGGCACTCAGGCTCTGACAATAGGACTTTTCGGACTACTTCGACCGGGGGACATCATGTTTTCAATCGCGGGCAAGCCTTACGATACGCTTGACGAGGTTATAGGAAACTCGGGCAAGGCGGGTAACGGCTCGTTGCGTGATTTTGGTGTTGAATACCGCCAGGCAGATCTTTTCCCCGACGGAAGCTTTGATAAGCAGCGAATAAAGGAAGTGCTTGAGTCCGAGGGCGATAGGGTAAAGGTAATATTTATTCAGCGCTCCAAGGGATATCTTGTCAGAAAAACACTGAGCGTTACCGCGATCGGTGAGATAATAGATTTTGTTCGTCCGCTCTGTCCCGATGCTTACGTTGTGGTGGACAATTGCTACGGTGAGTTCACGGAGGAGAGAGAGCCTACGGCGGTAGGCGCGGATATGATAATAGGCTCGCTTATTAAAAATCCTGGTGGCGGAATGGCTGAGAGCGGTGGATATATCGCGGGCACGGCAAGAGCAGTTGAGCTTGCATCCTACAGACTTACCTCGGTTGGCTGCGGTCTTGAGGTAGGAGCTACGCTCGGTCAGACCAAGAGCATGTACAAGGGACTTTTCTATGCTCCTCACACGACCTCGCAGGCGCTTAAGACCGCGCATCTTGCGGCATATATATTTGGTGAGAGGGGACTTGGCTTTGACGTTGAGCCCAGATGGGATGAGAAGCGCTATGACATAATTCAGTCGGTCATAACCCACTCTCCCGAGGGGCTTTGCGCTATCTGCCGAGGAATTCAGGCAGGCTCACCGATAGATTCCTTCGTAACTCCAGAGCCGTGGGAGATGCCCGGATATTCCGACAAGGTAATAATGGCGGCGGGAGCATTTACGCAGGGCTCGTCTATAGAGCTTTCCGCTGACGGTCCTCTGCGTGAGCCGTATACCGCATATCTTCAGGGCGGACTTACCTATGAGAGCGGAAAAATAGGAATACTCAGCGCGGCGGCTGAGGTCGAGAGAAGCTTAGGACTTTAATTTTTTGACGAAAAGCATATTGCACTACATAACGCTATTGGGAGTTTAGTATGCTTTTTTCGTCGCTTGAATTTATATTTTTCTTTTTGCCGTGCGCGATAGGAGTTTATTTTCTCCTGCCGCGCGCGTGGCAGAATTTTTGGTTGGCTTTCAGCGGACTTTTATTTTATGCATTTGGAGATGTAAAATTTTTACCTCTCATGATACTGACCGTAGCTGTTGACTTTGGCTTTGGAATCTGGCTGAAAAGGCTTATCGAAAGAGGGAGAAAAGGATCGGCAAGGTGTGTTCTTATCCTTTCGGTCGTCTACAATATCGGTCAGCTCATACTTTTTAAATATTTCGACTTTTTTGGATCAGGACTTCCCATAGGGATATCCTTTTATACTTTTCAGGCGCTTTCATACGTTATCGACGTTTATCGCACAGAGGTGAGCGCGACGAAAAGTCTTGTGGATTTTGGCGCATACGTGTCGCTTTTCCCTCAGCTTATCGCGGGACCTATCGTGAAATATTCCGAGATCGAGCGAGAGCTTTGCGCAAGAGAATATCGCCTATGCGATATAGCGGACGGAGCGCGACGCTTTTGCGCGGGGCTTTCCAAAAAGGTGATCCTGGCAAATCCGTCGGGAGAGATGTGGGAGAGCCTTCGCGCCGATGGCAGCTTTGTGGGTACACAGCTTGCGCTGATTTTTTTTGCCTTGCAGATATATTTCGACTTTTCGGGATATTCGGATATGGCAATAGGGCTTGGCAAAATACTCGGCTTTCGCTTTCCCGAAAACTTTAATTACCCCTATATTTCAAAAAGTGTGAGTGAATTTTGGCGCAGATGGCATATGACACTGTCCTCTTTTTTTAGGGAGTACGTTTATATTCCTCTGGGTGGAAACAGATGTGGAATATGGAAAAACTACAGAAATCTGTTTATCACGTGGGGCTTGACAGGACTGTGGCACGGAGCAAGCGTGAATTTTCTCCTCTGGGGACTTTACTTTGCGCTCATTCTGATAATAGAAAAGACCTTTTTAAAAAGGGTATTGTCGGTAATGCCGAGCGCGATTTCTCATCTTTACGCACTTTTGCTGATAGGATTTGGCTGGGTGATATTCGTTGCTGACGGGAGCTTTGACGGTATCGGATTCGCGCTGCGCTTTTTTGGAGTGGGATGCGAGTCGTTTTGCTCGGGCACCGCTACCTATGATCTTTTGCGCAATCTTTTGTTCTTGGCTGTGGCTGTAATAGGCTGCACTCCCATGCCGAGAAGATTATACTTGAAAATCAAAGAGCGTTTTGCTCTTGCAGATATAGCTTTACCCCTCATGGCATTTTTGCTCTCGCTTGCGTATATAGTAAGCTCGGGGTATGATCCGTTTTTATATTTTAGATTTTAATATTTTAAGAGGAATTTATGACAGATTTTATTTTCAGGCTTTTTGTTAAGGGATACGATGGAAGTGACCGTCCCGAAATGCGACGCAAATGCGGAAGCGCGGTCGCTATAATAGGCATGATAGTCAACGTGCTGCTGGCGGCTATCAAGCTCTTTGCGGGAATACTCAGCGGAGCTATTTCTATAACGGCGGACGCGCTCAATAACCTTTCGGACGCGGGCTCTCAGGTGGTGTCACTCGTGAGCTTCAGAATTTCGGCAAAGCCTGCCGATCGCGACCATCCGTTTGGACACGCGCGCATAGAATACGTAGCGTCCATGATAGTATCATTTTTGGTGCTTATGGTTGGCTTTGAGCTGTTTTCCGAATCGATCGGAAAGATACTTGAGCCCGTAAGCGTCGATTACAGCCCGCTCGTATTCATAATCCTCGGTGTTTCTGTGGTGGGAAAGCTCTGGCTTTATCTCTTTGGCAGAGCAGCCGCGAAAAAGCTTAAGTCGGACTGTCTGCGCGCAAGTGCGGCAGATAGCCTTTCTGACGCGGCGGCAACTCTCGCGGTCCTTGTTGCGGGAATCATTACCAGACTCACAGGGCTCAATACCGATGCGTATATGGGTATAGCCGTGTCTGTAATAATATTTATTGCGGGCATAAAAATACTCAACGATACCAAAAACTCTATTCTTGGCTCTGCTCCCGAGCCTGAGGTGGTCGAGGGCATAGTCGCGATAACCAGAGAATATCCCGAGATCATCTCGATCCATGATATGGTGGTACACAATTACGGACCGGGTAATACCATTGCGTCCTTTCACGCTGAGGTAGACGGTGCGGCAGATATTTTCGTCACGCACGACGTTATAGACATTGTTGAAAAAAGACTATACGCAGATCTTGGCGTAAGAGCAACGATACATATGGACCCGATAGTTACCGATGACGAGCGTGTGTCTGCGCTCAGAGTGAGGGTACTTGGCGCCATCAAGGAGATAGATGACAGGCTGGGTATTCACGATTTTCGCTTTGTTGAGGGAAAGACACACACAAATCTTATTTTTGACGTTACGGTGCCCTTTGAAATAAAGGACAGCGACCGAGATATAGAGGATAAAATAGCGCTGAAGATAAAAGAGATAGACAGTAATTACTATACCGTTCTTACAATAGACAGAGAATAAAATTCTTGACAAAAGCTTTTTTGCGTGATAAAATGTTTTTATAAAGAAAAATTTTCGGAGGTGTCGAAAATGTATGAGCTGGTTATAAGCCTTGGAATGGGCTTTAAGGAAACCCCCGTCGAGCAGATGGAGATAGTTAAAAAAGTAGGCTGGGACGGTATCTTTACGGGCTGGTCCAAAAATGAAAACTTAGAGGATTACGCTAAGGGTGCCGAGAAAAACGGACTCATATACCAGTCTGTTCACGCCCCCTTTACAAACGTTGATAAAATATGGGAAAGTGAGCTCGACGGCGATAAGTATACCGAGGAGCAGATAGAGTGCCTGCGCAGAAGCAAGGACGTGGGAGTCGATCTCGTTGTCGCTCATGCTATCATCGGCATGGATAGGTGCACACCCACCGCGCTGGGTCTCAAGCGCTTTGAAAAAATATTTAATACCGCGGAAAATTTAGGCGTTACGGTAGCTCTTGAGAATACCGAGGGAGAGATATACGTAGAGGCTCTTATGAAGGAGTTCGGCAGCTCGGAACGCGTGCGATTCTGTATTGATACAGGACATGAGATGTGCTATAACGCAAGCCGCGATATTATAGGAAAATATGGGAGCAAGCTTATCTGCACTCATCTTAACGATAATATGGGACAGACGGGCAAGGAGATAACCT
>JAZSJE010000176.1:0-2106 GCA_045534135.1 Eubacteriales bacterium | reverse complement strand
CTCAAACTAAGTCAATAACAATCCCCCAGTATGAAGTTCTTTTGCCCACTTTTCTTACAAGAAAAGTAGGAGAACCCCCGGCGAGGGTTCTCCTCTTGGCTCACTTGTGAGCCAATTCACCTCTCCTGCGCTGTTTGAACGCATGGGAGTTTCGACCTCCGCGGAGGTCGACAAGGGCTTCTCGCCCTTGACCTCGCCGCCTTTTGAAAAAGGCGGGCGAAAACTTAACCCTTGGGTGCCGGGCGTACCTGTGTCAGCGCTCAAAGTTAGGCAATAATAAAAACTCTTAGTATGAAGTTCTTTTGCCTACTTTTCTTTCAAGAAAAGTAGGTTGACTTTTGTACTGATTTATGATATAATGTAATTTGGTATTTAATTTTTAAAATTACGATTTTTTCGGAGGAAAATAGATTGAAAAACGAGATGAAGCTCCGCTCAGGCGCAACTATAAAGCAGATCCACAGCGCCGATGCTGACAGAAAAAATTATCTCACCAGGCAGACCCTCTCTCAGATGCATCTTATGCCCTCAGGAGATCCCGTCGCATATGACGTAGCTCCCGACGGAGATATAATTTATTATTTCGACCCGTCACGAGTTGTCGAAGCACCTCCTGAAACCTGGTACTTCCCTAACGCAAGAAAGGACACGATGACCCTCCCCAGCGGTGCCGTTATATCCAGAATGAGCACGAAAAATGCCGCCGCATGCGGATTTTATTCCGCCGACAGACTTCAGAAAATGCACTATGAGCCCATCGAGGAGCCTGTCGCATATACCGTCAGAGCCGACAAGTCCATCCTTTATTTCTATGACAAGCGCACCTGCAACAAGCTTCCTCAGCTGTGTGTCAGATGCGGCAAGGATATCCGCTACAAAAAGAAGCTCTGCACTGCCTGCTATGCGCAGGAGATGGAGCTGCGCCGTATTGAGGGTGACGCTCACAGAGCCGCATTCTACGGCAAGGATCGCGCGAAGATACTTTTCTTCGACCTTGAGCTTACAGGCTTTTACGTTCATGACGAGATCCTTTCAATAACCGTCATCAACGGATACGGAGATCTGGTAATGGACACTCTGGTTCGTCCTATCAAGAAGAAAAAATGGAAGGACAGCGAAAAGATACATCACATCTCTCCCGAGATGGTGGAAAACGCTCCCACTCTTGATGAGCTGATCCCCGAGATCAAGCGAATTTTCGACGCTGCCGAGCATATTATCGCGTACGGAGTATCGACCGACTTCAGCCACATCAAGTACATATACGACACTGAGGAAGAACGCGAGGCTCTCCACAAAAAGGTGCGTTGCTGCGCTAACGAATTCGTGCGCTACACCCACGAGGTACGCCCCGATATCGTTCACGCATCGCTGACCGATGCCATGGCTTGCTTCGAGATAGAATGGGAGGGTGTTGCTCACTCGTCTATCGCGGACACCTACGGCTGCCGCAAGGTATGGGAAACTCTTTTCCCCAATTATTACGCAAATTAAGGTGAAAATATGAAACACAGAGAAATTCTGCTCTGCAAATACGGTGAGATAGTCCTCAAGGGCGCAAACCGCAAATATTTCGAGGACGTGCTCTGCCGAGAGATCAAGCACAGAGCCGCAGCATACGGAAGCTTTGACGTTTACAGAGCACAAAGCACTATATATATCGAGCCAAAGGACGAGCTTGCCGACATCGACGGAATGTTCGAATCGGCACGCAAGGTATTTGGCATAGTGGCGGTATCCAGAGCCGCTGTCTGCGAAAAAAGCATGGACGACATAAAGCGTGTCGCTCAGGATTATATCCCCGCCTTTCTTGAGGGAAAGAAAACCTTTAAGGTCGAGGCTAAGCGCTCGGACAAGTCCTTTCCTCTCGATTCTATGGACCTTGCCCGTGAGGTCGGTGGATACGTGCTTGAAAAATGCCACAAGATAAAGGTCGACGTTCACGAGCCCGACGTTATAGTAAAGGTCGAGATACGCGAATTTGGCGCATATCTCTCGGCAGGAGTATTCAAGGGTGCGGGCGGCATGCCCGTTGGGACGAGCGGGCGCGGGCTTTTGCTCCTTTCCGGCGGAGTAGACTCTCCCGTTGCGGGATATATGATGGCA
>JAZSJE010000202.1:0-3959 GCA_045534135.1 Eubacteriales bacterium | reverse complement strand
AAGACCGCTTGGCCTCCGACTTCTTGCTAACGGCAATAAAGCTGAGCTGGACAAATACTTTGGTTACACAATAGCAAACGGAAAAACTCCGTCGATATCGGAATTTATGGCAATGATATCGGATGCGGTAAAGTTGGTTTTATAATATCAATTGATTTGAGAAACAATCACCCTTGGTTTTCATAAAAAGAGCCCGAGTCGATGTTTGACTTAGGCTTACGTTGGTGCGGTGGGATATTCAGAAGGTTCAATTTTCGAAAAGCTTGCTCCACCAACAAAAAGAGGTCGCCCTTGCGGTTGACCTCTTTTTGTTTATAGAATTTCAGGTCTTGTGCTTGCCACGACCGGTTTGAGCAAGGTTTTTGATATTACGACAACTCGGCTCACAGGATATACACACCACTGCCGTAACCAAATATTTAACATTATTGACACTTTGTATCAAAATTTTATGCATACATTCTTTAAAGTTGTTTATATTTTTGCTTGACTTTTAGATAAAAACATCGTATAATATATGATGTGGATATATGTTGCGCAGCTACCACTACTGTGCAAATTCATATTGTCTTGCGGCTGACGGGTCTTTGCGGAATTAACCGCAGTGCCGTAGTGACATATTAATTATTTGCCGACCGTCTGGGCGCACTTTCCTACCAGGATCAGTGCGCCCTTTTTTAGTTATTACCACTTAATGATTTTGATGACAACTATTTGAAATAAAAAGATAAATTGTTCGTAATGGCCATAGGCCGGAAAGGAGATTTACTATGAAAAAGGTTGGAATCGTTATGGGAAGTGCAAGCGATCTTCCTATCGTTAAAAAAGCTATAGATACGCTCGTTTCGCTGGACGTTCCTTATGAGGTGCCCGTTTTTTCTGCCCATAGAACGCCCGATGAGACGAGCGTTTTTTCGTCTTCCGCCAAGGAAAATGGGTTTGGCGTAATAATTGCCGCAGCAGGCATGGCAGCTCATCTTGCGGGTGTAGTAGCATCCAGAACCACTCTGCCTGTTATAGGCATTCCCTGCAAATCAACGAATCTCGATGGACTCGATGCTCTTCTTGCAACGGTGCAAATGCCCTCGGGTATTCCGGTAGCAACTGTTGCTATTGACGGAGCCACAAATGCGGCGTTGTTGGCCGCAGAAATACTTGCTCTATCCGATGACACTCTTGCAAAAAAGCTTGAGGACAAGAGAGCAAAAGACACCGCTGCAGTTCTTGAAAAAAATGCAGAAATTGAAGCTGAATTTAATAATAGGTAATATTTCAAAACTGAAAGGAAAGATAAAATGAAACTCGTTTATACAGGAAAAACAAAAGACGTATTTGCTCTTGAGAACGGAAACTATTTGCTTAAATTCAAGGATGACTGTACCGGTAAGGACGGTGTTTTTGATCCCGGCGAAAACTCCGTAGGTCTTACCATTGACGGAGTTGGTGATGTAAACCTTCGTATGTCTATTTATTTCTTCGAAAAGATTAACGAGGCGGGCATTAAGACTCATTACGTAAGTGCAAATCTTACCGATACCACTATGGAAGTTATTCCCGCAAAGCCTTTCGGCAAGGGACTGGAGGTTATCTGCCGTCACAAAGCGGTTGGCAGCTTCTATCGCAGATATAGCGACTATATTGAGGAGGGCGCAGACCTTCCCGCATATGTTGAAACCACCTTTAAGAATGATGCCAAAGGCGATCCCCTGGTTACCAAGGATGGTCTTGTAGATCTCGGCGTTATGACCGCTGAGCAGTATGATGACATCAAACTTATGACACAGAAGATCACTGCTATTGTGGCGGACGATCTGAAGGCTAAGGGTCTAATTCTTTACGATATTAAATTCGAGTTCGGATATGACAAAAACGGTGAGGTTATTCTCATTGACGAAATAGCATCGGGCAATATGCGCGTTTACAAGGACGGCAAATATATTGATCCATTGACACTTTCCAAGCTTTTCTTCGCATAATAACGGTGGCGAATTGATCACCATCACCCACAAGACACAGGAAAGGAATAAAAATGGGCGGTTTTTTTGGAGCGTGCCGCAAGTCGGACGCAATTTCAGATGTATTTTTTGGCACTGATTACCATTCTCACTTAGGAACAAAGTGCGCAGGAATGGCGGCCTATTGTGACAGCATTGGCCTACAAAGAGTTATTCACAACATTGAAAATTCACCCTTTAGAACCAAATTTGACCACATTTTTGACGACATGAAGGGGCACAGCGCTATCGGTTGCATAAGCGACTACGCACCTCAGCCACTGCTTGTCAGATCAAGACTCGGAGTATACGCCATCTGCGTGACGGGTGTAATTAACAATGTGGACGAGTTGGTTGAGGAATGTCTCAAGTGCGACGCACAGTTCGGAGCTATGACGGGCGGTGCTGTAAACACCACCGAGCTTGTAGCTGCCCTTATCTATAAAAGCCCTACTTTTATTGAGGGAATACTTCACGCTCAGGATATGATAGACGGTACGGCGGCAATCCTAATTCTCAAGGATGATGGTCACATCATTGCCGCAAGGGATAAGCACGGTAGACTTCCTCTGGTTATCGGAAAAAATGAGGAAGGCTATTGCGCAACTCTTGAGCCCTTTGCATCTACCAAGCTTGATTATGAGATAGTAAAAGAACTTCGCGCGGCAGAGGTGGTAGAAATATGGGCTGATGGAATGGAGGTCCTGGTAGAGGGACGTGATGAGATGAAGATATGCTCCTTCCTTTGGAGCTACTACGGCTATCCTACTTCTACTTACGAGGGCAGCAACGTAGAGGTCATGCGATATCTCAACGGTGCCATAATGGCAGACAACGACAAGGTAACAGGAAAATCCAATGAGATTGATTACGTTGGTGGTATCCCTGACTCGGGAACTCCTCATGCCATAGGATATGCCAACAGAAGCGGTAAGCCTTTTGCAAGAGCGTTTATCAAGTATACTCCCACCTGGGCAAGAAGCTTTACACCAACAAAACAGTCCGAGAGACAGCGCGTAGCGAAGATGAAGCAGATACCCGTTCGCGAGCTTATTGAGGATAAAAATCTTTTGCTTGTAGATGACTCAATAGTACGAGGCACACAGATTCGTGAGACCGTCGATTTTCTTTATGATAGCGGTGCCAAGGCAGTACATATTCGATCGGCTTGCCCTCCTGTAATGTACAGCTGTAAATATTTGAATTTCTCACGTTCCACAAGCGATATGGATCTTATAGCAAGGAGAATTATTGCCGAACTTGAAGGCGATGAGGGAGCAAAGTATATAGACGAATACAGCGACTTTAAAACCGAGAGAGGCCAAAGACTTCGCGAGGAGATGTGCAAAAGGCTTCATCTCGCATCAATAGAATTCCAGTCGCTTAAGGGAATAATTCAGGCAATAGGACTTGAGCCATGCAAGCTCTGCACCTATTGTTGGAACGGAAAAGAATGAAAAGGAGACGAAATACTATGCATTCACAATCCAAGTCCGAGGCCTACGCAAAGGCCGGTGTTGATATAACCGCAGGATATAAGGCGGTTGAGCTTATGAAAAAGCATATCGCAAGAACGAAGAACGACGGTTGCCTTGATGACGTAGGTGGCTTTGGCGGATGCTTTGGACTAAATCTCTTTGAAATTGAAAATCCTGTTCTGGTTTCGGGTACTGACGGTTGCGGTACTAAAGTAAAGATGGCTATACTGATGGACAAACACGATACCATTGGTATTGATGCCGTGGCAATGTGCGTTAACGATATTATTTGCTGTGGCGCAAGACCTCTGTTTTTCCTGGATTACATCGCCTGCGGAAAGAATATTCCCGAAAAAATAGCTTCTATCGTAAGCGGCGTTGCTGAAGGATGCGTTCAATCTGGCGCTGCTCTTATAGGCGGTGAAACCGCTGAACATCCAGGCATGATGCCTGAAGAGGAATATGACCTTGCCGGATTCGCAGTTGG
>JAZSJE010000003.1:0-7557 GCA_045534135.1 Eubacteriales bacterium | reverse complement strand
TATCTTTTTTCTTTGGCACTATTGGCGCAAAGAAAAAAGAAACAAAAAAGAAACGCCGTTTCGTTAGGGCTCTGCCCTATGACCCGCAAGCTTTAAAAAGCTTGACCAAACTCAATTTTGGGGTCTGTGCGTTACCTTTGTCAACGCTCAAATTTAAAACAAAAGCTACCTATACTACCAAAAATCACAGCAAAATCACACAACTTTTTGAACAATTTCACCCTCTTATTCATAAATTGTCTATAATTGTATGTTATAATGTATTCTGTATAATGCTTTTCATTTTAAGCGTATCGAAATTTCAAGGAAAGGAATTCCTACATTATGATAAAAATCGAGCATCTCGTAAAAAACTATGGCTCCAACTGTGCTGTAGACGATATCAGCTTTGAGATCAAAAAGGGAGAGATAGTCGGCTTCCTCGGACCGAACGGTGCGGGCAAGAGTACCACTATGAATATTCTTACAGGATATCTCTCATCTACCTCGGGTATAGTTGAGGTTGCAGGTGTCAGCGTGCTGGACAACCCTCTTGAGGCTAAAAAGCATATCGGCTACCTGCCCGAGCAGCCCCCTCTCTACCTCGATATGACCGTCGAGGAGTACCTCATTTTCAACTATAACCTCAAGGGCTGTAAGCTTAACCGCACAAAGCACCTCGAGGAGATCTGCGACGTCGTAAAGATCCGCGACGTTTATAAGAGAGTCATCCGTAACCTCTCCAAGGGCTATCGCCAGAGAGTAGGTATCGCTCAGGCTCTTATCGGAAATCCCGAGATCATCATCTTCGACGAGCCCACCGTCGGTCTTGACCCCAAGCAGATAATAGAGGTACGTAACCTGCTCCGTAATCTGGGACGCGACCACACCGTAATCCTCTCTACCCACATACTCCAGGAGGTCCAGGCGGTTTGTGACAGAATTGTTATCATCAACAAGGGTAAGATCGTTGCCGACGAGCTCACCGAGAACATAACCAGAGCTGTCGACAGCAACCGTCGCTTCCAGCTCAAGATCTGCGGTCCTCAGAAGGAGGTCCTCAATATGCTCCGCTCCAAGCCCGGTATCGTTTACGCAGAGCTTATGCAGGGCAGAGATGGCGATGCCTATACCTTCAACATTGAGAGCGAGGTCGGTGTCGACATAAGAAAGAGCCTTTTCTACTCGCTTGCCGAGAAGGGCTGGCCCTTGGTTGGAATAGAAGCTATCGGTATGAGCCTCGAGGAGGTATTCGTAGCTATCGTTGACCAGGTAGCTCAGCAGGACAAGCGCTACGAAAAGAGCGCCAACAGAAGAAGCGCTCCCGCTCGCAGACGCGCGGAGCAGGATATCGCAAAGACGCTCATCACAGAGAACAAGAAAAACGCCAAGGACGGCGGATATTCCGCTCTCTTTGATGATGATGACGAATAATTGAAAGGAGCCTTTACCAGATATGTTTGCAATATTCAAAAAAGAATTGCGTTCCTACTTTATGAACGCTATCGGATTCGTATACCTCGGTGTGTTCCTTTCTTTGTCCGCCCTTATATGCTGCTACACCACGCTGGGCTCTCAGACCTACAACACGTCGAACTACTTCTCATTTATGATAATGTCGTTTATCATTCTTATACCGCTGCTCACCATGAAGCTCTTTTCCGAGGAAAAGAAGCTGCGCACCGAACAGCTTCTGCTTACCGCCCCCGTTTCTATCTGGGGCATGGTGCTCGGTAAATTCCTTGCGGCATTTACCCTTTTCGTGTCCAGCGTTATAATTTCATGTATAAACTTCTTCCCCCTGGCGGCTTATCACTCAATAGAAAACATCGGTGACGCATACGATTCTATCGGTCCCGTATTCTCCATCATAATCTCCAGCACTGTTGGAATTATACTTATCGGCGCGGCATTTATAGCTATCGGTCTTTTCATCTCCTCGCTTACAGAAAATCAGCTTGCCGCCGCTATCATCACGGTCGCTATCATCCTTGCTATGCTTGTTCTCAACATGGTAAACGGATACATCGAAAATACCACCATTCGCGCTATAATCGACGCAGTATGCTTTATGAGCAGATTCTCCAATTTCTCATACGGCTTGCTCGACCCCGCAGCATTGGTTTATTACGCTTCAATGGCAGGTGTGTTCCTGCTCCTCACCGTGCGCGTCTACGACAAGCGCCGTTGGGGTTAATAATAATATAAGGAAAGGAACACGATAGCTATGAAAAGAACATCTTCAGCAGGAAAAAAGTTTCGTTACGGCGGAACTTCGTTATTGCTGACCGCAGCAATAATCGCAGTTGTAATAGTTTTCAACGTAATGTTCACACTTCTCGTGCAGAGATACGGCATTTACGCTGACCTCACACCCGATCTTCACTTCACCATTTCCGATGAGTGCTTCGATCTTATCGGCAAAATAGATGCTAAGGACGACGTTGATACTCCCATAGAAATGCTCGAGAAATTCAGAGTTGAAAATGATAAATTCAACGCTGACGCGAAGGAGCAGAACGCTCAGATAGCAAAGCACAACGAAAGCGCTAAGAAGAACAACGACGCCATCAACAAGCTGCTCCAGGCAGAGGTCGACGAGCGCAACAAAACCAAGAAGGACGGTGAGGCTAAGGAAACCTACACCCCCTACGAGGAATATAAGCCCTACGAGGAATACATCGACTACACCTACGATGACAGAAACACTATCCGAAAGATAGCCGACACCAATGCTTCCATACTTAAGGAAAACAACCGTGTAAAGATCCAGAACTCCAAGTGGCTCGAAGCGTATAAGGACAAGCTTCCCGAGGGCAAGAGCATAATCGAGTACAAGGAATACGTAGAGTATAAGGAAGACCCCACCATCAAGATCATCTTCCTCACCGATAAGGATATACTTGAGCAGGATGAAACCTCAAAATACGTTGTATTCAATGCTGACGACGAGCTCAGAGTAAAGTATCCCGACCACATCTGGGTCGAGTACGTAAATCCTAAGATCACTCCCTCCAGACTCAACAAGTACCGCAATTCCCCCACAGATACCATTGATTTTGACAGCGTTATCATAGAGTGTGGCACAGAGTTCAGAATTCGTACCCTGCGCAGCTTCTATATCTTCGCGACCACAGAAAATCCTATCGGTTATAACGGAGAAAAGGCATTCGCGTCCTCTATTCTCGCGGTAACAAGAGCGGCAACTCCCGTTGCTTGCTACACCACAAACCACGATGAAGCCTTCCCTCAGTCCACAAAGGGTAACGAGGTTCCGTTTATTATGGCGCTTCAGGACGCGGGCTATGAGGCAAGACCCCTTGACCTCGCTAAGGAAAATATACCCGAGGAGTGCAGACTTCTCATCGTATTCAATCCCCAGCGTGACTTTATTTCCGACAAGGACGGAATAAGCAACGTCAGTGAGCTTGATAAGCTCGATGCCTTCCTCCATGACAGAAACTCACTCATGGTATTCATGTCACCCGACTCTTACACGGGCAGACTTAATAATCTTGAGGACTTCCTCGATGAATGGGGCCTTTCGATCAAGCGTAACGGCGACGATCCTATAAAGATCCAGGACGACTCATCCTCTATAATGGGAAGCTCCTCCGCTATAATAGGTGACTACTCGCCTAACGTCCTCGCGAGAAACTGGATGGCTAACCTCATTGATGGCAAGCCCTACGTAGTATTCCCCGACGCGACTGTTATCACGTATCCAGATAAGGATATCGGCGGAACCGCCGGCTTTAACAGACTTTGGGTAACCGACCCCGAGGATGAAACGCTCCAGTATTACATCACACAGAGCAAGAACCGCACCGTTTATGACCTGTTCTATTCCTCACCTAACGCTAAGGGATACGTCGACGGCGGTGAAATAGCAAGCGCGACCGAGCGCGATCCCTTTACGCTCATGGCTGTATCCGTACAGACCTACAATGAGCAGGAGGAGGGTACACACGGAGCACTTCAGGATTCCGCGTACGTAATGCTCTGCGGAAGCACCGAATTCGCAAGTGAAAAATATCTTACCTCAAATACCTACGGAAACGCGGACTTCCTGCTCTGCGCTCTCCAAATGGCAGGACGTGAGCCTGTACCTGTAGGACTTTCCTATAAGGAATTTTCAAACTACACTATCGAGACCATAACCTCAAGCGAGGCTACTACCATCACCGTAGTATTTGCCTTGACTCCCCTTGTGGTTGTATCTCTTGCGGGAATCGTTATATTAGTTAGGAGAAAGAACAGATGATAGAATCCAGAGAGCAAAGAAGAAGAACAACGCTTCTTCACCGAAGAAAGATAGCTATCATCGTATTTGTGGCAGTCTTCCTGGTTCTTATAACTACTCTGCTTCTCATGAAAAATTACTTTAATACAGTATTTAAGTTCCGCGATTACGACGAAACCATCTATTACGTAAAAAAGGTAGACGGCGTATTTGGAATGTATGACGAGAACGACAAGCTCCTTACCGTCAGCACTCCTCCCGGAACCGTTGAGAAGATGTATATAACAAAGGTTGGTACCTGGGTAGACGTAGATCCCGAAACGGGTGATACGAAGATACGAGGAATTCCCGATCTTTATTATATGAACGACGGAGAAACACTCGACGCCGCAGACCTGATAGTAATATTCCCCTCGGTAGAATCCAACAATATTGCCGCGATAGAGGTAAGCAACACATACGGAAAATATTCAATAGTTGCCATGAAGGAGGCATCATCCTCCAAACGTTACTTCGTTCTTGGAGAGTCCCCCTTCGTAACCACAAACGATGACGCAATATCTTATATCACCTATTATGCTTCGCACGTAACGGCTAACGAAAGACTTGACGAGGCTTCAAAGGATCTTTCGGAATACGGACTTATCGCCGAAACACGTATGGACGCTGACGGAAAGCTCTATGAGTATGAGCCCTCTTATTACGTGGTGACCACGGATAACGGTGAGAAGCATAAGATCATTATCGGTGATAAGCTTATAGACGGAAGCGGCTATTACGTTCAGTACGAAAACAATAGTGGCGAGGTAAGACCCGCGGTCTACATCATCAAGCCCGCAGACGTTTCCGCGGTAAGCGAAAAGATGACCTATGAAAGCACCATTATGGGCCCCGCAAAGAATTACCTTACCCCTGCCCTTATATTCTCACAGTCGAACAATACCTTCTTTGAGGTAAAGGATTTCTCGGTTTCGCATAAGACGGCAGACGGCAAAAATTATGACGAGCTCATAAACTTCTCTTACATTGACATTGATGACAGAGAGGGAACGCTGGAGGGCTCACACCCCTATGCGTTCAACCATACCTCCTTCGTCAGCTACCGCCCCAACCACGATAACATCGACAATATGATACAGAAGCTCATAGAGCCCGAGATCGTAGATATTGCGGCTGTAAATCCGACGAATGAGGACAAGGTAAAATACGGTATCATGTCAATAAAGGTTGACGAGAACGGTGATCCTATACTCGACGAAAACGGGAACAAGCAGTACTACTACGACTCCGAGTACGTTCTCAAGTTCGATAAGGACATTACCCTTCCCACCGTTGACTCCAAGGGACAAAGCAAGGACGAGGTCTTTAAGATAACTCAGAAGGTATATATTTCCAAGATGAATGAAAACGGAAATTACTATACCTACACCCTCATAACCATGCCCGAGGCAACCGATAAGGGAATGGTAGAGTCTATCAATATCAACGTTATCAACGAGGTTTCCGAGAGCACCTTCTCCTTCCTTAAGTGGGATCCCTATAACTGGGTATATCCTTCCTTTATGCAGATCAACATTTCCTACGTCAATAAGATCGACTTTGTGTTCGGAGATTACTTCTCCAGCGCATTTGGCAAGGACTTCGGAAAATATTCTGTAAGCTTTGATCTCAATCACCAGAAGGTAGGCACACTCGACACTCTCAGCGTTGGCGCAAAGGACAATAACAAAAACGACATAAATACCTTCTCTGCCCTTACCTTTAATGATAAGGAAGGTTACAAGTGGGTGATCTCTCCTCAGAGAATTTACGTTTACGATAAGGATGGCAACGAGCTTAAGGTACCTGCCATAAAGTTTGCGGATAACGCTATAGGCGAGCGCGTACACTATCTGTCCGACAACAGCTTCCGTACCGACGAGCATGGAAATAAGATCTACGTTGATCCAAACACAGTCACTATTGTCCGCAATAACGGAAAGACCGAAAGCATTATGAGATACCAGACAACTCTGTTCAGAAAGGTATTCGTAAACCTGCTGGCTATGAAGCTTGTCGACTCCTACGTTGTAAGCGAGGAGGAGATAGCTAAGATAGTGACCGACGATAATTTCCTTGGCTCTATCGCGATAAGCAACAATGAAGGCAAGACTCAGCTTTGTGAGTTCTACAGCATAACCGCAAGAAAGGCTTACGTTGTAGTTGACGGTCAGGGTGGCTTCTACATCCACACCGCAAATCTTCAGAAGCTCTTTAACGACGTTGGACGCTTCTTTGCAGGTGAAGATATAGATCTGGAAGGCATTTCTTAAATCTATATAAAATAATAAATATCCCTCATGGCGCACCCGCTTTTGCGGGTGCGCTAATTCTATTATTCTGTGTTTTTGAAAAAGGCGGGCGGAAACTTAATCCTTTGGTTTGTGCGTAGTCTGTGTCAGCGCTCAAACTCAAAACAAGATAAATCCCAGTATGAAGTTCTTTTGGTTACTTTACCGGTCAAAAACATAGTCGGCTATGGCACTGCCGTGCCCTATCCTTCTTGTTTTTTCCTATTTGCGCGATGGCTTCCTCGCCCACAGGGCGCGCCACCGTGCAAATCTTTCAAGAAAAGAACGAGAAAAGTAGGAGAAAAAGGCAGGTCAGGGCGAAAGCGTTATAGACAACGCTCTGGGCGGCGGTGTTTTTGGCCTTATAAACGCTGAAAACGGAATTGTTTACACAATTGGTCAGGATGAAAGGGGCAAGAAATATCTCTGCCATCCCGATACTCATGTTCTATACCCGGGATTTCAGGTTCCCGATTGGGGCGGGGTCGTCGAGTTGGTTTCAAGACTTGCCACGGTCATTCCCGATAACAGATACGTCGGATGGGATCTTGCGCACACGGAAAACGGTTGGGTAATGGTTGAGGGTAATCCTCGCGGACAACTTATCGTCATGCAATCATTTATGAAAACCGGGCTAAAGAAGGAATTCCTGGCTCTGGCAAACCAAATAGAAGCTGAAAAGAAGGCTTAATATCTAAAAATTAAAATCACCGCATCTGAACTGCCCCAAATTGTGCTGTCCGCACAATTTGGAGCAGTTCAATATGCGGCGGGGCTTCGCTTTTGCGAAACGGGCAGCAAAAAAAGAACACTCACCATGCTTTCCGTACGGGAATCTAGGTTTCGTCGCTTTGCGCCGAAACGCAAATTTTGCTTTGCCAAATTTGCACCCTCCCGCCTGCGGCGGGGCTTCGCTTTTGCGAAACGGACAGCAAAAAAAGAACACTCACCATGCTTTCCGTACGGGAATCTAGGTTTCGTCGCTTTGCGCCGAAACGCAAATTT
>JAZSJE010000028.1:0-2812 GCA_045534135.1 Eubacteriales bacterium | reverse complement strand
TGTGAGATAACCAAGCCTCTTTCTGGGCCTGTTGTTCAATTTTTCTTCAACCCAGGCAACAAACTCCATCGGTTATTCCAATGAAGTCCGTTCCTTTGGGGATGTATTGCCTGATGGGACCGTTCATATTCTCATTGGCTCCACGTTCCCAAGAATGGTACGGTTTACAAAAATAGAAAGAAATTTCCAATTCCTTCGCTATTTCCTGATGTTTTGCAAATTCTTTTCCATTGTCTGCCGTTATCGTATGTATCAAATCTTTTATGGGCTGCAACGCTTCGATGGTTTTCAAGGCTAACGGAGTGGCATCCTTCCCCGAAAGCTTTCGGATCCAGACCTTGGAGGTAAGCCTGTCGTTGATGGTGACAAGTGCCCCCTTATGGTTGCTTCCTATAACTGTATCTATTTCCAAATCTCCAAATCGTTTCTTTAAGTCAACTATTGCAGGGCGTTCTTCTATATCCACACGATTAGGGATGTATCCCCTTCCTGCAAGAGAGTTTCCACGTTTGTTGTATTTCTTCCCTTTCCGACGAAGATATTGGTACAGAGTACCTTTCTTGCGTTTGTCTTCCCATATCCAACGGTACATCGTTTCATGGGAGACCATGGCAAATCCTTCCACATTGCTGCGTCCTTTTATTTGTTCAGTACTATAACCTTCTTCTAACAAAGATATGACTGTATTTTTCATTTCTTTTGTGAAGACAGGTTTGCGTCCACGCAGCTTCAAACGTGTCTCGTATTTACGTTGGGCAAGATCATAATTGTAAGTTCCGTGTCTCATGTCACAGTTCTTGCGCAACTCCCGACTGATAGTACTGGTGCTTACACCTATTGCCTTGGCTATATATTTTTGCTCTTTCCTTCTTGTAACATCAAAAAAATTCCATATCTTTGTTCTCGGGATAAATGTTTCATCTTTACAACTGATTTCGGTAGGAGGTTTGACGGAGTAAAGTAAACACTTTTATCCCATTCAGTAGAGCAAGGGAGGAAATTTCCCTATCTGCTCACTGAAATTATCTCAAACCGATAATGCCGTTGCATTTATTAGTTGAATTTGCGTGAAAACGCCCTAGTCTCCACTAAAAAAGTCGACGATTAAAAATTAAATAAACTTGGTTCACTAGAACCGAATCGTTCATTGATATTGTTGATATCTAATTGAGCGAAAACGTATTTGTCTTTATTCATAACGGTCTGATTATGACCGCAAAAGTAATTTCAAATCGTTGCGCATCAAAAAAACTTCGTAACAAATTAAATATCAATCATTTCAAAGAACTATTTCGATTTTTTAGTGGACACTTATGATGAAAAATATATCATGAAACACACGCCATATTTATTGTTGTTATTACTGTCGGTTGTATCATGCTCAACTCCTTCTCCTCAAGCACTTGAACAAAAAGTGCAATATATCCCTTATAGTGGGAACTCTGAATCGATTAACTGTGAGGATATATTTAAAACAATATCCTTTATTCCTTTAGAAACCAATGATACGTGTCTTTTGGGTACAGTCAGTCGAATAATATATAAAAACGATAATTATTATATCAAAAGTAATAATCGCATCTATTTATTTGACGATAAAGGTGATATAGTACGTATTATCAATAGGCATGGAGTGGGTCCTGAGGAATATAACTATTTTTGGATGATGGCAGTTAGTGACAAAGGTCATATTTCTTTAATACAACGAGGTGAGTTTTCCATTATAACCTATAATTCTTACGGTAATTTCATATCCAGATTAAAATTGGATACGATAAAAGCACGGGATCTAAAATATTTAAATGACTCAATCTTGATAACAAAATCTGATTTTGAACGAAACGGGAACAAATATCATGTGATAAATATGAATAAACTCACTCTTGAAAAATCATTCTATCCTATCTCATATAGAAAATGTCGAGTCTTTAGGGAAGATTGTATGACTTCTTATCAAGGTAAAATATTGACCTGCGATTATCATAGTAATGAAATACATGAAATCAATCAAGACAGTGCTTGCATAAGATATCTCTTTAATATTGATGGGAAAATGCCACCTAAGGGTTACTGGGACAATAACAATGTTGACATTCAAACACTTGATAGAGATTATGCTCAAAAGGGATATATAGGTGACATCACTTGCTTTGCAGAAAATGATAAGGCTATATTATTTCGTTTTCACGGAAAAAAAGAAAATACAGAGGCATTTACGTATATTGATAAATTAACAGGGGAAAATTATATATTTAATACTATAGAAATAGCAAATGACTTGTCGATTTCTCCTTCTTTCTTTTATGCACAAGATGATGGGAAGCTTATATTTATCATTGAAGCTCATACTATTTTAGAAAGTAAAAATGAAGAGCTTAGAGCGAAGTTCCCTGATTTGGAAGAAGATAGCAATCCTGTATTGCTATATGTAGAGTTGAACTAAAGTCTGGTTCTTATGTATGAAAACCTTCCCTCGCTACCTCCAGTTGGATGCCAAGGATTGCGGTCCCACCTGCCTCCGTATGATAGCGAAGCATTACGGAAAGGAGTATTCCTTGCAGACGCTCCGTGAACGCTCCTATATCACACGTGAGGGGGTATCGATGTTAGGAGTCAGCGAGGCGGCGGAAAGCATCGGTTTCCGTACCATAGGAGTACGCATCACACTGAAGCAGTTACAGGAAGATACACCGCTTGATTTTACAGTCAAGGATATGGCATCTATACTACAAGTCAATGAATCCAGTGTGCGTCGCTATATGAGTTTGGTATGTAAAGAGGCCGGACTTGCTGTAGGTGGCAAGGAAGAATT
>JAZSJE010000222.1:0-3192 GCA_045534135.1 Eubacteriales bacterium | reverse complement strand
GGCTGAACAACGGCAACGCTTCCGTTGAATAGCCCCTTGTCGTTGAGCTTCTGGAGCATCCAATCGGCAAAGCCGCGCAAAAATCCTCCCTCGCCAAACTGGATTACTCTTATCGGTCGCTCCGTCCTTGTATATTTTTCGTTTATTCTCATTTTTTCTCCTCCTCGATAAAGCTCAGGTAAAGGCGCTTTGCCTCAGCATAGGCAAGCTTCGGCTTTCTGTGCTCGTTAAGCAAGCCCTTATTATTAAATCCTCTCGCGCGATTGATACCCGCCTTAAGACAGGTGCGCATATCGCAGAACTGCCATATAAACGAGCCTGTCACACGCTCATGCTCATGGAAAAGCTTAAGGCAATTTCCTATCTGCTTTGCCTGATTTTCCTCACTCCAGAGAATATCCTCGCAGTCGTGCCAGCCGAACATTGCCGCGCAGCCGAATTCGCTCATGATGATCGGCTTATCTGCCACACCCTTGCTCTCGGCATATTCGCAAAAGCGCTCAAGGAATTTCTCCCACGAGTCCTCCTCGTACCCGTAATACCAACCGTAATACTGATTGATGCAGATCACGTCGCAAAGATCGAGGCATATATCCTTCTCGGGATGGCAGGTAGCATAGGTAACAAGCCTTCCTCCCCCGTTTTTCTTCAAAAAGTCATAGTATGTACGCGTCATTCTGAGTGCGGGCTCTGTATAGCTATTTATCTCATTGTGCATACCCCAGATAACGATACAAGGGTGATTGTAGTAGTATTTTACCATCTCACGGTGCATGCTTAGTCCCCGCTCAACAACCGTCTTGTCCGCAAGAGCCTCATCGGAAAATCCGCAGCCCCATATCGGGATCTCGCTCCAGAAAAGTATTCCGCGTTCATCGAGCATATCGACAAACTCACGGGAATTGGGGTAGTGCGAGCCACGCAACGCGTTACAGCCCATGCCTACTGCCAGATCTATGTCACGCTTCATAAGCGCGGGCGGAAAGGCAAAGCCGAATTCGGGATGCTCCTCGTGTCGGTTGACCCCACGGAATTCTACCCTTTTGCCGTTGAGCAATACCGCCCCGTCCTTCACCTCTATCCTACGGAAGCCTATGCGGTCAATGAGGTCATCACTCTCAGTCGAGCTGCAAAGCTCATAAAGCTCGGGCGCTCCCACGTCCCACAGGCGCGGAGCTTCGATCTCAAACGGGGGCAGAGCAAGCATCTCGCTCTTTCCTTCCCCTACCCAAAGCTCTGCCGTTGCCACCTCTTTGCCGTCAAGCGTAGCAACGAACGCGGTAGCTCTTGCCCGATCCGTCGCGTTGTAAAGCTCAAGCTTAAGAGTACATACCGCCTTATCGAGCGTAAAAGAAAGCTCGTATTCGAGATGCTGTGAAAGGATACAAACTCCGTCAAGGCGCTCGACCGATACGCTTCTCGTAATACCTCCGTAGTAATACCAGTCCACGTGCTCCTGGGGAATAGATCGCGCGTTAAAGCGATTGTCCACCCTGAGCGTGAGGGTATGCTTACCCTCCTTCACGTCCTTTGCTATAAGCTCAAACTGGCAAAATCCGCCGTAATGCTCACCAAGATATTCACCGTCAAGCCAAACCTTTGCCTCGGTCATGACTCCTCCAAAGCAGAAGCGCAGCGTGCCACCACGGCTGTAAAAATCGCGCGCATACCACGCGACGCCAACGTAGGTCAGAAGTCCCTGCTCGGTATTCCAGGTCGAGGGCACCATAGAGGTTTTCCAATCTGCAAGTCGGGCATAAAAGCCTTCTCTCTCTCCCACATCCTCGCGATCGACGCAAAAGCGCCATGCGCCGTCAAGGCTTTGAACCTCTCTTTTTTTATGCTCGCAAAACAGTCTTGGCATGTCCTATCCTCCAAAAAATTTCTACAGTTAAATTATATACCCTATCTGCTCATTATTCAATATAATATCGTCCGTTTTGTTTACATATC
The DNA here is from genome assembly GCA_045534135.1 of Eubacteriales bacterium. Classification (GTDB taxonomy): domain Bacteria; phylum Bacillota; class Clostridia; order Oscillospirales; family CAG-272; genus HGM12713. The sequence goes on along the minus strand of JAZSJE010000222.1, from coordinate 1,239 downwards.
GTTCAGCGTTTAGACCTTTTTTGAGTAAAAAAACAAAATTTTTGCCTTTTTTATTGACAATCATTCAAATATGCATTAAAATCATATTAATAAAGCGAGGAAAGGAAGAACGGTATGCCCGCGAATATAGAAAATTTTGGCTACGGAAGCCTTTGGGATAGCTTTGAGATAGATCGATACGAGGGCTATTATCCAAACATGTCCGACTACCATATGCATGAATATTATGAAATAAGCCTGATACAGTCGGGCAGCGTAAAGGTTCTTTTGCCAAATTCCGTGCAGGACGGAACGAAATGCCGTCTGGTGCTTACACGTCCTATGACTCCGCATCTTATAGTATGCGAGCCCCATCTTCTCTACAAAAGAATAAATCTGCTGTTTTCTCCCGACTTTCTCCATGAGTATCTTCCCGAGAGAAAAGAGCTTCTCGGGGTGTTCGGAAAAAACGGCAGAGTTCTTACGCTGAGCGAGGAAAAATGCGTTGAATTCACTAACCTCATAGAGCTTTTTGAAAGGGAGAAAAACGTTTTCAGGAAGCGACTGACGCTTATGTATCTGCTCTCGCTCGCCTCCGAGCTTACCCCAGAGGCAAGGGACGAGGCAGAGGAAGCACCCGCGTTCGTATCCGACGCGCTTTTGTATATACAGGAAAACTGCTCGGAAAAGATACTGTCAGGCGAGCTTGCCTGGAGGCTGGGCATAGGCAGGACCACGCTTATGACGGCATTCAAAAAATATACGGGAAGCACGCTTGGCGCTTATATTACAGATTGCAGATTAAAGCAAGCCATAAAAAGACTTAGAGCGGGAGAGCTACAGAATTCGGTTGCCGAGGGCTGTGGCTTCGGTGACGCATGCAATATGATACGCGCCTTTCACCGCCGCTTCGGTATGACCCCGGGGCAGTATATAAAAAACGTCGAGAAATAATTTTATTAAAGGATCCCCGCAAACAGCCTACCATTTTTATATCATGTCGGTGATTTTCGTTTAACAAAAAAAGAAGGCGTCTGCCAATGGCAGACGCCTTAATTTGCTTTAAATTATCAGATCTCTAAGGTACTTGGATCACTCCGCGTCCTTGGGCTCCTCAGCCTTGGTTTCCTCAGCCTTGGGCTCCTCTGTCTTAGCCTGCTCGATCTTGTCGTCAACTCTATCAAGAGTCTTCTTTGCAAAATCCTTACCGCCAAGACCAAATGCAAGTGCGAATGCAACTGCAATTGCTGCGAGAGAAAC
>JAZSJE010000134.1:0-12710 GCA_045534135.1 Eubacteriales bacterium | reverse complement strand
CCCGCAAAGCTTGGCATGGATGATGGAGAGCGCCCAATATTTATGAGGGTACAAAAGGGATATCCCGAAAACGAGAATTTCGTTTATATATTTGAAAACGGAAAGGGTGTAAGGATCCCCGCAAGCTGCTACGAAACAAAGGGCAACAGAAGAAAGCTTATAAATGCTTACTCATCTGCTTCTCCTATCTGCGCGGTATTCTACGACTCGGAAAAGGAGCCTGTTGAGATCCTGCTTGTCAGTGACGCGGAAAGAGCGATCTCCATCAAGACCTCGCTTATCCCCACAAAGGCTACCAGAACCTCGGGCGGTGTAACGCTTATGACTATGAAGAAGAACAATAAGCTGCTGTATGCTACGGACAAGATTCCCGAGGCGTATTCCAAGGGCTACAAAAAGCTGAAGATCCCCGCAGGCGGTCAAAGTATTCCCGACAGCGACCTCTCCGCCCTTCAGCTATCAATAGACACAACGGATATTTAAATCACAATTGAAAGAGGGTACAAAAATGAAAAAGAAAAACAGTTTTTTTGTCAGGGTAGTCTGCTGGGTACTCGCAGGTATCATGGTAGTAACAACCGCAACTATAATTATAGCTTATTTAGTAGGAGGAAAATAATATGGGATTGCTCAGAAACAAAAAGATCATATATGACGGTGACAGCATATGCGAATGCCGTTTTGAGGGACAGGCAGACAATGGCGGATCCTATCCCAAAATCATATCAAATCAGACAGCGTCAACCTTCAGAAACTTCGCGGTAGGCGGTGGAACACTCTCCTCACAGATAAACAGACCCGAGTTCCCTTGGGGTGGCAAGCATCACTCGGTATGTGACAATATATCTAAGCTTCCCAAGGACGGAAATCTTTATTGCTTCGAGGGAGGAGTAAACGATTACTGGCAGAACTTCGAGCTTGGAAGCTTTGACCCCAACGACTATACGGGTGATCTTGACACAGAAACTGTCAGCGGCGCGCTTGAGTATATCTTCAGATACGCGATAGATAACTTCTTGGGCAGACCGATCTGCTTTGTTATAGTACACAAAATAAGCGAATACGTTGAAGGAAAGAAGATAGCCGACATCAGCTCAAAGAAAAACAACGCAAAGATTCCCTACGACTTCAACGAGTGCCACGACAGACTTGTAGCTATCTGCAAAAAATACTCCATTCCCTATTACGATGCGTATGAAAACAGCGGTCTGAACGGTTGGAATCAGATACAGAATAACATCTTTCTCACAGCCGGCAGCAGTTGCATCTTAGGTCGCGGTGACGGATGCCACCCCAACGCGGAGGCATACAGAAGATATTACGTACCGCAACTTATTGCTCTTTTCGAAAGCATTATGCCATGATCTAAAGCATAAGGAGGTTATTGTGAAACATTTATCCAGAATTATCGCACTTATACTCTGCGTGCTCACAGTATTTTCGCTTGCCGCATGCGATTTGTCGGAAATAAGCGGAAAAGACGGCTTGAGCGCTTATGAATTAGCCGTACAAAACGGATTTGAGGGTACACTTGATGAATGGCTCGAATCGCTCAAGGGTGAAAAGGGCGATACGGGTAAGAGAGGCGCCAACGGTATTGACGGAAAAGACGGTGTGGACGGAAAAGACGGACGCGACGGTATGAACGTGCCCGAAAGCGTCGACCCCCAGCTTATGTCAAGCTTCGTGGTCATTTCCGAATACATAGAGCCCAATTCGGGTAAGGACGTATCCAAGGCTATCCAGGATGTCATAGATGCAAATCCCAACAGAACTATATTCTTTCCCGACGGAGAATATTTAGTATCCGAGCCTATTAAGACCTCCGCAAAATATGATAAGAGCGTTTCGCTCCTTCTCTCCAATTACGCGGAAATAAAGGCTACCTCCACATGGAAAACCGACGCTAACACCGCTATTATAATGTTAGGTGCGGCTGAACCCTACAATACCGTATACAAGCCCGGAAGCAACTACTTCCTTCAGGGCGGTATAATCAACGGAAACGGCAGAGCTAACGGAGTTTCGGTAGACAGCGGACGCGAAACAAGAATAGAGGGCGTATCGATAAAGAATGCTGTCGTAGGATTGCACGTCAAGCGCGGTGTAAACAGTGGCTCCTCCGATGCCGATATACTCAACGTGAACATAGTTGGTGCCAATACCCAAAACTCTGTTGGCGTAATTGTGGAGGGATATGACAATACCTTTGAAAAAATGCGAATTACAAGTGTAAAAATAGGATTTCATCTGAAGGTCGGCGGAAATTTCCTGCGTGATATTCATCCGCTTGTAGGAAACATGAGTCTTTACAATGGAAGCATCGGATTTCTCTCCGAGGGCGGAAACTGGTTCGATCTTTGCTACAGCGACCAGTTTGAGACCGCGTTCAAAGTCACTACCACGGCTACAGCTATATTTAACAACTGTTATTCCTATTGGTGGTATAAAAACAGTGAGCACCAAGGATCTTTTCAGGTTTCCAAAGAGATCGGCTTCCATTTCACCTCAAAATTCAATTCAGTTATTCAAGCATCAAGAATAAACTTCACAAATGGTGAAAACACCGAAAATGCATATATGAAGGTAGCTGTTCCGGGCGGTACGGGAACTGTCCTCAATCCCCTGATGAACAGTATGAATGAGGACGATACCTATAAGGCGTATCAAATAGCGCTACCCGTAGTTGAGTCGCCTCAATAAAAATTAATAAAGCGAAAAAATCACGCTCCAAACGGAGCGTGATTTTTTTTACGCGTTATGAATACCAAGCGCGGCATCGGCATTATCGTCAAGGCCGTATTTTTTAGCTTTTCTGTATTCGAAGAACTTAAGAGCGACCTGCTCAAAGAGAGCATAGGAAAGAACGTCCTCCTCCTGTTCCATATAGGGCTTGATCTTCTCGCGGAGAGTGTCAAGCTCGGGAGCTATATTATCTGCGGGACGGCAGGTAATAACGGGAGTATCTCCAATTATCTTCTTCGTGAACTCAGGGTCTATGGCAACTGGTGCCTTTCCGTACTGACCCTCTATAAGTCCCTTGAATTCCTTTGTGGCAGTCTTGTAGCGCTCTCCCATTATAACGTTGAATACTGCTTGAGTTCCGACTATCTGAGAGGACGGAGTTACAAGAGGCGGATATCCCGCATCTGCTCTTACTCTCGGAACTTCCTCAAGAACCTCGGTAAGCTTATCAGACTTACCTGCCTGCTTAAGCTGGGAAACAAGGTTAGAGAGCATTCCGCCGGGCACCTGATAAATAAGCGCGTTTACGTCAACCTTAAGCATCTTGGGGTCAAGCAAGCCGCTTGCAAGATACTTCTCACGGATAGGCGCGAAATACTTTGTTATCTCGTCAAGCTGCTCGAGCTTTATTCCCGTGTCGTACTCGGTACCCGCAAGCGTAGCGACAAGCGACTCCGTAGGAGGCTGCGACGTTCCAAGCGCCATGGGAGAAATTGCGGTATCTACTATATCTGCGCCTGCCTCAATGGACTTCATAAGTGTCATGGAAGCAAGTCCTGAGGTATAGTGAGTATGGACCTGGATCGGTACCTTTACGGTTTCCTTAAGCGCTTTTACAAGATCATACGCGTCATAAGGCTTAAGCAGACCCGCCATATCCTTGATGCATATTGAATCAGCGCCCATATCCTCAAGCGTCTTTGCGTAGTTCGTGAAATATTCAAGAGTATATACGGGACCTGTTGTATAGCTGATAGCAGCCTGAACGTGTCCGCCCTCTTTCTTTGTAGCCTTTATTGCCGTTTCAAGATTGCGCGCATCGTTAAGCGCGTCGAAAATTCTGAGAATATCAATACCGTTAGCAATAGATTTCTGAACGAAATATTCAACTACGTCATCCGAATAGTGGCGGTATCCGAGAATATTCTGTCCCCTGAAAAGCATCTGGAGCTTGGTATTCTTTACCTCAGCGCGGATCTTGCGAAGTCGCTCCCAAGGATCCTCGTTAAGGAAACGCAAGCAGGAGTCAAAGGTTGCTCCGCCCCATGCTTCAAGCGAGTGATAGCCTATTTTATCAAGAGCGCCCAAAATGGGTAGCATCTCCTCTGTTGTCATTCTCGTAGCGACAAGCGACTGATGCGAGTCGCGGAGAACTGTTTCTGTAATTTTTACCTGTGCCATAATAACCTCCGATTATTTAAACCATGACAGAAATACACCTGCCGCTACCGCGGAACCGATAACTCCCGCTACGTTAGGACCCATTGCATGCATAAGAAGGAAGTTTGACGGATCCTCCATCTGTCCTATCTTCTGGGAAACTCTTGCAGCCATAGGGACCGCAGAAACTCCCGCAGAACCGATGAGAGGATTGATCTTTCCTCCGGAAAGCCAGTTCATGATCTTTGCGGTAATAAGTCCTCCGCAGGTAGAAATGCAGAACGCGATAAGTCCGCAAGCGATTATAAGAAGTGTTCTTACGTCAAGGAAGTTCTTTGCACTTGCAGTAGCTCCAACCGTAATACCAAGGAATATAGTAACTATATTCATGAGCTCGTTCTGAGCGGTTTTTGAAAGTCTGTCTGTAACTCCGCAAACATTAAGCAGATTACCGAACATCAGACAGCCTACAAGCGGAACCGCATCGGGTACGATAAGACCTACCACAAAGGTAACTACTATCGGGAAAAGTATTTTTTCCGTTTTGGATACTTGACGAAGTGCGGTCATCTTTATCTGACGCTCCTTCTTTGTCGTAAGTAATTTCATAAATGGCGGCTGTATCATAGGTATAAGCGCCATGTAGCTATACGCCGCTATTGCGATAGCACCAAGCAGCGCGGGTGCCAATTCCTTGGTAACAAGGATAGCGGTAGGTCCGTCTGCTCCGCCTATAATACCTATTGCAGCTGCTTCCTCGGGCATGAAGAATCCCGAGAGCAGGGCTGCCGCAAAGGCTACAAAAACTCCAAACTGCGCGCCCGCACCGATAAGTAGGCTCTTGGGATTGGATATAAGCGGTGAAAAGTCGGTCATCGCTCCAATTCCAATAAATATCAAGCTGGGATATATTCCAAGCTTGACGCCAAGATATAGCAGATCCAACAGACCGCCGTCATGTAATATCTGACCGTAGTTGATCTCCTGCTCTATGAAAAATTCCAGATGGAACATATTTGCACCGGGAAGATTTGTTAAAAGCATTCCTATTGCAATCGGGAGAAGAAGCAACGGTTCGAATTTTTTTACAATAGCAAGATATACGAGCACAAATGCTATTAGGTACATTATGGCAGTTTGCCACCAATCTGTATCAGCAAACAGCTTAGCTATACCCGTAGTGTTCAAAAAGTTTTGTATCGCTTCACCCATGTTCACTGTTTCCTTTCAATAATTTTTGTAAAATCAAAATACAATTTTCGAAAAGAAAATCAGTTCAGTGTTACAAGGGTAGCATCGGTTTCAACGGTTGCGCCCTGAGATACCTCAATGCTTGCGATAACGCCATCCTGGGGAGCGCAAATATCATTTTCCATCTTCATTGCTTCAAGAACTACGAGAACGTCGCCCTTCTTTACCGTATCGCCCACCTTAAAGTTAACCTTCATTATATTTCCGGGCATAGGAGCCTTGATCGCCACTGCGCCTGCTGCTCCGCTTGCCTTGGGAGCCGCCTTAGGAGCTGCGGAAGCTGCCTTGGGAGCAGGGGATGCCGCGGGAGCAGGTGTCGCCGCAGGAGCAGGAGCTGCAACGGGAGCAGATGCTACCGAGCCGATCTCCTCAACTTCAACAGTATAGGTAACGCCGTTTACGGTTATATTATAAGTTTTCATTTTTAATACCTTTAACCTTTCAATATTTTGTCTTTATCATTTTGCATTCCAGGATCTTCCGCCATTTGCCCTGCGGAAAGAAACCACTCTGAAGCCGCCCTGATATGCATCGGGCTCCTCGCTTTCGATATATGCTGCGACCGCAGCCGTTATAACCGCGATCAATTCTCCGTCATCCTTCTGCTCCTCTACGGTAGGAAGGTTATCCACCACCGCAGGTGGTGTTTCAATTGGAGCTGACTGCGGTTTCTTCTTCGGCTCAGGCTTCGCAAATATAAACTTAAAAAGAACGAGAACCAACCAAAGAATAGCCAAAACCACAAATACCATGCCAAGTCCGATCAATATCATCTGACCTGCCATCGAAAGTCGCTCAAGCGAAAACGCTGAGCTTCCCGCAACGTCCGGAAATTTCCCAAGAGCATCTGTAGCTGCCGCAGTTAATGCATAAACGTTACTAAACATATAAGCACCTCCCGTTAAAGAGGCATATTTGCGTGACGGCGTGTGGGTGTTCCCTCTGCCTTAGACGCAAGCATTGAAAGGGCTGCGCATATTCTCTGACGAAGCTCCTCGGGGGCAACCACGTCATCGATCTCTCCCGCGTCGCAAGCCTCAGCCGCGGAGGCGCACTTTTCTTTCCATTCAGCCTCAAGCTCCTCACGGCTCTTTTCCCCTACCTTGCTGTTCCATACGAAAGCAACCGATGCCTCGGGAGAAAGCACGCTGATGCAAGCTGTGGGGAGGGCAAGAGCCATGTCAGCCCCTACCGACTTGGAGCCAAGCATGGTAAATGCCGCTCCGTAAGCCTTGCCAACAACAACAGTCAGCTTTGCGTTATTAGCTGAGGTATACGCGTAAGCAAGTCTTGCGAGCTCGGAGGCATATGCCGCACTCTCCGCCTCAAGACTGACGTCAAGGCCTTCACTGTCAACGAGCGTAATAACGGGAAGCGCAAAGCTGTCGCAGAAGCTGATGAGCTTTGCGATCGCTCTTGCCGACTTGATATCAAGTATTCCCTTATTCTCGGGATTTGAAGCCACTACGCCGACAGTCATGCCGCCAAATGCGGCAAAGCCAAGGATCGTATTCTTAGCGTAATCGGCATAAAGTCGGGTGAAGCTTCCATTATCTGAGAGAAGCTTTACAAGATCCTCTGCCTTATAATTTTCAGAGTCAAAAGCAACTGCTCTGTTCATATCGTCGCCATTTTCCTCAAATGCTCCGTCTGCGTTGTTTGCAGGGAGAAGCGAGATAAGCTTTCTCGCGTAAGCAAACGCATCTGCCTCGTTCTGTGCGCTGTATGCCGAAATTCCGTTTGCGGCGGCGAAATCCGATCCGCCTGCATTTTCACCTATGATAAAGGGAGAATTTACGTAAAGCTTGGAGGACTCCTTAACGGTTACGGTAATGTCGAACATAGAGGCTGCGACGGCAGACGAACCACCGCAAATTCCTGCAATAATTGCTATTTGAGGAATTATTCCCGATGCGTCGGATATACATTTCATAAATCTTCCGTATGCCGCAAGCGCTGCCGCGCCGTCATAAACGACCGCTCCCGCGCTGTCAAATACACCTATTACAGGCGCTCCGTTCTTAACTGCCAGCGAATACATATTTTCTATCTTTTTAGCATGTCTTTCGCCAAATGCGCCCTTGGTTCTTCCGCTGTCCTGAACAAATGCGAAGGTAAGCTTTCCGTTTACAGCCCCGTATCCGCAAAGAACACCCTCGAAATCAGCATCCGAGCCTGAACGCTTGGTATATGCTCCAAGCTCAACAAAGGTTCCCGCATCGAATATAGCTTCGAGCTTTCCCTTTGCCTGGCCGTACACTTTTTCATCAAATTGTGCCATAATTTGCCTCCTATTTTTAATAAAAAAGTAATTTTGGGTAGTTTCTTTCAATCTACCTATTACCCCAATTTTAACTTAATTTTACCATATTTTATAAGCTTTTTCAATTGAAGCCTCCAAATATATTTGTTACTTTTTTGTAAACAAGGCATATTCCGTTCTCTTGTTTTAATTTTCCGCATAAGTGCTCTATCTATCCAATATATTTGTAATAAACGCATATTTTCAAACCGTAAGGTAAAAAGAGAGGTGTACATAAAACATGAAAAAAAGATTTTCACGCAAAAAAAGTAAGGCTGACTCCGCATCACACCGTGGAATATCCTCGGGCTTTGTCTCCTTGATATCCTGCTGCGCTTTGGGCGCAGTGATCTCGGTCATCATCCTTGCTATACTCATAGTTATTATATCAGCATTTTGTATGCTTTCTGACAATCCTCATAAGTTTGTTCTCCCGTTTTCTTTGTTTGCGCTGTGTGCCTCGGCATTCTTCGGCGGTATATTCTCGGAAAAGAAGGCGGGTGGCTCCGCTTTGCTTTGCGGTGCACTGTGCGGAATTATATTTACGCTTCTGTTATTTATACTTTCAGCTCTGATAAGCATAGGCGCGCAGCCTGATGAGACAAGGCTATCCCCCGCTTTCAAAATGCTTATTATTCCCTTTTCCTGCCTTGGCTCAATAGTTGCTATCTATAGCCCGCAAAAAAACAAAAAACGACGAAAATCAAGGTAAAAAAAGCGCATTTTTTGTAAAAAACTATTGATTTTTCTGACACAATATGATACCATATAATTGTCTTTATAATAATTATATGGAGGACTTTATGTCAAACACGAAAAAAATCGTCCTTGGCGTTGCCGCGTTTGTGATCGTTGCACTCCTCGTGGTTGCAGGCATTACGGGTGGCGCTAATTCGGACACAGGATCTATCTGGGCATTTTTACCCCCAATCATCGCGATCGGTCTTGCCCTTATAACAAAGGAAGTATACAGCTCCCTTTTTATAGGAATATGTGCCGGCGCTATTCTCGCCTCAGACTTTTCATTTACGGGAACTATCGACATTGTAGTAAGTGACGGTATTATTTCCGCAGTATCAGGCACAGCGGGAATATTCGCATTCCTCGTTGTTCTCGGTATTATCGTTGCCCTAATAAACAAGGCAGGCGGTTCGGCAGCCTTTGGAAAATGGGCACAGACACACATCAAGAGCCGTGCGGGCGCTATGTTCGCGACCTTTATCCTCGGTGTGCTCATCTTTGTTGACGACTACTTCAACTGTCTTACGGTCGGCTCGGTCATGCGCCCCGTTACCGACAGCAAGAAGATCTCCCGAGCAAAGCTCTCATACCTCATCGACGCGACCGCTGCGCCTATTTGTATGATAGCTCCTATCTCCAGCTGGGGTGCCGCAGTTGCGGGTCACGCTCCCGACGGAGAAGGTATGTCGCTCTTTATCTCGTCTATTCCCTTCAACTTCTATTCGCTCCTTACCCTTGTATTTGTCATCGGTATGATCTTCATGAACGTTGACTACGGTCCTATGAAGCTCCATGAGCTCAACGCTCTTAACAACGGTGACCTCTATACGTCGGGTGATAAGAACGAATCGGTTGAATATACTCCCTCTCAGAGAGGACGTATTTTCGACCTCATAATCCCCATCGCAATACTTATAGTTTCCTGCATCGCTGCACTTGTATACAACGGATACACATGTATCATGAATGACGGTGGTTTCACCGCAACCTCTCTTATTGGAAAAATAGGAGAGATATTCGGCAACACCGACGCTACTGTCGGACTTCCCTGGGGCGGTATTGTCGCTCTTATCATCACTGTTGTATATCTGCTCTGCCGCCGTCTTGTTTCCTTCAAGGAATCTATGGAATGCGTTCCTCAGGGCTTTATCGCAATGGTCCCCGCTATCCTTATTCTCACCCTTGCTACAGCGCTTAAGAACGTAACCGCTCTGCTCGGTGCTGACGTGTTCATCGAAGGCATCATGCTTGACAGCAGCGCAGCCTTCGGCGCATTCCTCCCCGCTATAATATTCGTTGTTGCATGCATACTCGCCTTCGCAACGGGAACCTCGTGGGGAACCTTCGGAATTCTTATTCCTATCGTGCTTTCTATCAATCTGCCCGGCGCGCTTCCCACGATCGCTATGTCCGCGTGCCTTGCAGGTGCTGTTTGCGGTGACCACTGCTCACCTATCTCGGATACGACTATCATGTCCTCCGCGGGCGGTCAGTGCAACCACCTCAATCACGTTTCCACGCAGATGCCCTACTCGATAACAGTGGCGGCAATATCCTTCCTCATGTTCATCCTGTCAGGTGTTCTTAATTTGCTTGAGCTGACATTCGCTGTAAACGCGATCATCTCTCTCTCTGTGGGAATCGTAGCTACTCTCGGAACACTCTTTATTATAAAGATGATATCCAAAAGCAAGAAAAACGCTTAAATAAAACAAACAAGGGTTGCACCTCGGTGCAACCCTTTATTTTTATTCTTACTTTGCCAAGAAGCATTTTATTACAGTAAAAAAGCGTTCAAATGACGCAAGATCCATGTACTCGTCGGGCGAATGAAGTCCTCTGAGAATAGGTCCGCAGGCTATAATATCCATATCAGGAACTTTTTCCTTTATTATAGCGCATTCAAGCCCCGCGTGTATAGATATTATCTCTATATCCTTACCGAAGATCTCCTTATAGGTCTTTGCATAGGTATCGCGCAAGGGTGATACGGGAGCATAGAGCCAACCCGGATAGCTGTCCCCGTGCTCGACCGACATGCCGTAGTGCTTTGCGTACGCTTCAAGCTGCCTTAGTGAGAAATTTATCTGGGATGCCTGAGGTGAGCGTGTAAGAAACTTAAAGCTCACGCTTGACAGATCCTCAGCACTCGTAAGCACGCCCAGATTTCTGGAAAATTCCACAAGATCTCTTATGTGCTTATTCATCTCAAAAATACCCGTCTGAACACCGGTGAGGAAAAGAATTATATCCTCTCCCGATTTTTTGCTCATAACAAGCTTTGGCAGATCACACTTTTTAGCGCTTACAAAAAATCCCTCGTCCTCACTCACAAGCTCGCCGGCTATCTCGGCTTCAATCTCCTTTACGAGCGTTATAATCTTATCGGCATTATGGCTAACTACAATAGCCTGCGCCTCGCGTGTGATCGCGTTGTCCTTGCTGCCGCCATTTATAGCTCCTATTCTGATGTCATCTTCGTTTGATAAGGACAGCAATATTCTGCCCATAAGCTTGCTTGCGTTTGCTCTGCCCTTGTCTATATCCTCACCTGAATGTCCGCCTGCTAAGCCTTTGATAGTTATACTTATCGCCTCGCCCGAGGGCTCCTCAAGATCGGGAGTAAACACCATGGTGGTTCTTGTACCGCCCGCACAGCCCGTAAGCACCTGATTGTCATCGGCACTGTCGAGATTTATCATTCGTCTGGCTCTCAAAAGACTGTAATCAAACTGCTTTGCGCCGTCAAGTCCTACCTCCTCCGCAGCGGTAAACAGACATTCGAGAGGTGGGTGCGATGCTACGTGCCCCTCTGCTCCGTCGAGCAGATAAAGCATTACGGCAACCCCATATCCGTCATCCGCGCCAAGCGTCGTTCCTCTTGCGCGCAAAAGCCCATTCTCAACGTATAGCTTTAAGCCTTCACTGAGAAAATCGTGCTCCGTGTCATCGTTTTTCTCGCATACCATATCGGTGTGAGCCTGAAGCATCAGCGGGCTTTCGTTTTCTCTACCCGCGCTGCCTGCCTTTTTTATAAGCACGTTGTTTGTTTCATCTCTATAATATTCAAGCCCTCTTTCTTTAGCAAAGGTGCAAAGATAGTCAGCTATCTTATCCTCATGAAATGTCGGCCTTGGTATAGCGGAGATCTCCTCAAAAAAGCCTAAAAGTCCGCTATATGCGAAATTTTCATAAATCATATTTATCTCCTATATTATTCAAGGGCATCTTTCGATGCCCTTTATATTTTCTGTCTGTAACGCGAAAGATCTATCATGCCCTCGGGAATTCCGTTAAGCATTTTAAGAACCTTTCCCGTACCCATCGCAACGCACTTGATGGGATCCTTGGTAAGCTTAGTCTTAACACCCGTGACATCCTCGATAAGTCGGTCAAGTCCCATCAAAAGACTTCCACCGCCCGTAAGTATAATTCCGTTTTTAAGTATATCACCAACAAGCTCAGGCGGCGTTTTTTCTATAACGGAGCATATTACGTCAAGGATCGAGGAAATAGGCTCCATCATTGCCTCAAGCATTTCCTTCGACGAAAGAACAATATTCTTAGGAAGTCCCTGTATAAGACATCTTCCCTTGACCTCGATGGTCTTTGCCTCGGCATGCTCATAGACCGATCCTATGTGGATCTTTACCTTTTCGGCAGTACGCTCGCCTATTGCGACGTTGTATTTTCTGCGCACGTAACGCATAATAGCCTCGTCGAATTTATCACCCGCAACCTTGACCGATTGAGAAACAACAACTCCGCCAAGTGATATCACAGCAACATCTGTCGTTCCGCCACCGATATCAACTATCATATTTCCCACAGGACTGTATATATCAAGCCCCGCGCCGAGAGCCGCTGCTATCGGCTCCTCGATAAGATAGGTCTTTCTCGCACCCGCTTGGGTTCCCGCGTCTATTACCGCGCGCTCCTCGACCTCGGATATTCCCGTAGGAATACATATTACCACACGGGGCTGAAAAACAGCATTTCCGCAAGCTCGTCGGATAAAATACTGTATCATCTTTTGAGTAACGTCATAACGGCTTATGACGCCTTCCTTCAGAGGACGGATCACGTCGATATGGGCAGGATTTCGTCCAAGCATCATCTGCGCATCCTTGCCTATTTTCGTAATGCAATCGCTGCTCGTGTCAACGGCGACAACCGACGGCTCATTCAGCACTATTCCCTTGCCTTCAACATATACCAGCACAGTAGCGGTGCCCAGATCTATACCGATATTTCTTGAAAACATCTGTTTTGCATTAAAAAGCATAGCGTC
>JAZSJE010000135.1:0-30211 GCA_045534135.1 Eubacteriales bacterium | reverse complement strand
GCAAGATCATCCTCAAGAGGAGTCTTCTGTCCTTCTTACGGTATCTGTAGACTCGCCGCGGGTTAAAGATTGTTAATAGAAACGGTGATAGCTGCGTTGTTTACGCAGTTGCTCATAGTAAGAGCTCCACTTATAGAGCCTGCAAGACCACCAATGTGGATCTTGTTAACATCATTAACCTTATAGCTTGTGCGATCAAGAGCAAACTTACCACCAACGGTAATGGCACCGTTGTTTACGCAGTTCTCAAACGTGGTCTCTGCAGTTACGCCTGCAAATCCGCCTATCCTGAGATCCTGGTTTCTGGTATCCTTATCCTGCTGACCGTCGCCGTCCTTGTCGCAACCGTCATAAAGAACGTTGGTACTTACGAAAACGGTTTCGGGGCTGATCACGATATTACGGTCGTTTACACAGTTCTTGAAGGTAACTTTTCCGCTTGCGGTTCCTACAAAGCCACCGATACCGTTGATTCTGGAAGTATTGGTAGAGTTGATGTAGGTAGTACCGCCAACGTAGCAATCCTCAAATACGGTATTGCCCCATACCTCACCTGCGATAGCACCGATATTATCCATTACACCGCCGTTAGCGTTGAGTGTGTGGTCACCAATTACCTTTACATTCTTAAAGGTACAGCTTTCACCCGCGATGGTGAGAGCAGCCATTCTCTGGTGGGTAGCTCTGTTGTTAGAATTTATCGTAAGCTCGGAGGTAACGTTCTCAAAGTAAGCGAAGCCGTGGTTCTCCCACATGTTGATAGCCGCGAAGCTTCCGCACTTATTACCTGTTTCCGCAAGAGTTCCCTTGAAGGTAAGGTTCTTGATAGTGGTATTGTTGTTTACCTGGAACAAGGGAGCATTTATAGTAAGAGAGTATCCACATCCGTCAAGAGTGAAATTATCTACCCAATGCTCAGAGGAGCCATCATTTCTGAGAACAGCCCTACTGTTATAGGTCTTAGCAGCTGTAACATCCTCAATAAGGAAGAACTTGCCGCCGTCAGCGATATCCTCACCGCCCTCAAAAATGCTGTTAAACAACTTTACCTTGCCCTCACCGAATCTATCGGTGTACTCGGGCCATAATGCATCTGCCAGAGGAATATATCCTTCCTCAAAAAGTTTATCCTGATACGCTTCTCTGTTAGCATCAGTAATCACAGTATTTCCCACTTTGCTGGGATCAAGAGTTGGTGTAGACGAGCCTTCCGCTGCACCTGCGGGAATAGCCACAACTACAAGCGTGAAAATCATTGCTACGATCAACAAAATTGAAAGTGTCTTTTTCATACTTTTTCTCCTTACAATTTATTTTAGATATCCGCGCTGCACAACACGGACAAACTCACATCTTAATTTTACAATATAAGCTTCGTTTTGTCAAGGTTTATTGTGTGTTTTATCCAAACCAAACTAAAAAATCGTCTTTTTTTCCAAATTTTAAACCCAATTTATATACATTTTGACTCAAAAATTTGGCAAAATCACAAATAAGGAGGCAAAATCCGCCTCCTTCGCATCTGTGATTTTAAAGTTGATCCAACATTTTTTTGCAAAGATCTTTCGAAAATCCGTCAAGCTCTTCATAGTCCATATGCCGACTATATATATTTTCAAGCTCAAAATGATATTCTCCCGCCTCCATAAACCTCTGGGCAGCCATATCCGATATCTGCTCCAAAATCCGCTCTCTTGCTCTATATTCACCCGACAAATTTTTTCCGTTCACGGTAGATAAATCAGCAAAACGCTTCATATTTATATATTTAGGCACCTCGGTATCCTTATTTTGGCGCGCAAGCACAAAGGAGAGATTACAATCCTCAAAGTAAACCGCGTTGGGAAGCTCGGGCTCCAAATAGTCATACGATACCCTTAACGCATTTCCGTTTGCGCGCGCCTCGTCTATTATCATCGAAAGCAGCCGTGATCCCTCACCGAAAAAGCTCTTGACAAAGCAAACCTTCTCGCAGCATTTCTCGTAGGTATCAAGATAAACCCCACCCGCCATTCCTATTCCACCGCAAAGACCGACTTTAGCCAAAAATCCTTTTCCCCTCGGTAGCTTTTTTACTACTCCCGCGGCATATTTTTGCATTTTTTCGCAGTCAAAGTAAGGAGCAAAAAGGCTTCTCGCATCACGTCGCAGCGCTCTTTTTGCCAAAAGAAGCTCATACGCCCTTTTATAGCACTCACCTTTGTCGCGCGAGAGCTGAATTATTCTTTCTCTGTGCTTTGAAAGTCCATTCGAGTCCCAGAAAGCCCCGAGATTTATAATATCATCTCTAGCGCCCACAACCTCGGGCTCAACGCAATGAGGAGAGGTGGCATCTATTAAAGCCACTCTCCCCTCAATAAGGATCCCGTCCAAGGAATCAGGATCGGAGGAGCAACGGTAGTATTCAACGTCAGCTCCATTCAGAGCCGCCACTTGCGCTATCCTTCTCATAAGAGTGCTCTTTCCCGTACCGGGGCCACCCTTTATAAGATATCTCCGCTCTATGCTCCCATTACCGAAAATTTCATCATAAAAGCTAACAAAGCCTTCCGCACTGTTAGCGGCGGCAAAAAACGTCTTTTCTTTGTCACATTTTATTATTCTCTCTGCTTGCTTGCCCATATCAATATACCTCCTACGCGGTCCGCAGTAAAGTATATTCAAAAAAACGCGGTGCGGTGAATTATCTTTGGATTATTTTTATGTTTACGGGCAAAATTCCCGCCTGCTCATAAACGATCTCGTTGATCTGAGCTATTTGCGACGCCTGCAACCCCTCGCTTTTCACCACAACGTTTGCGCTATCGTCACTTATAACAGCAACGCACTCAGAAAAGCCTTTAGCAATTACCAGGGTTTCTATGTTAGATTCCGCCTCCATCACCTTTGCGAGCTTGTTGATCTCAGCAAGAGCCTCCTCCTTAGCTGTCGCGCTCGACTGCTCGTTGTCAACAACGCCCTGAAGGACCTCCAAAGCCTCGTCACGGGTGCGCTGACGGTTTACCTGAACACTGGAAAAGTAGGTATCCTTCGCGTTTTCCTGGTTTTGATTATTATTCTGATTTTTGTCGCTCTCAGGCTGCATTCCAACACCCTGGCTGTAATCGTACCCAGCCTCCGAGCCGTCAGAAAAGGAAATACTCATAACCAACGTAAAAGCGACAAGCACAAAGCAGGCGGCTATTATCATGTTCTTTTTACCAACCTTGCGGCAAAACGAGGAGATCTTTCCCTTCAATTTTTCGATTTTCATAACAGTTTCCTCCGAAATTTCTTTTTTACTACGCTACATATATATTTACAGCGGCAAGGTAATATGACTCGTCAGCTGCCCGCCACAAAAATTTTGTTGCTGCTCACGTTAAACGCCGAGGAGATCACGGAAATTATATTTTTCCTTATGTTGAAATCGTCCCCACCCGAGCAGACTATGCCAATGCCCGATATCTCGGGGTTTTCATAGCCCACAAGCAAGCCCTGCTCGGCAGATCCGCTACCGATTATGACAGTCTGATTTTTTAAATTGCTGCTGCCCGACTGAAAGTCCGAGGCATATATAGCTCGATAACCTCCCTTAAGAGTTACGACCGCATAGGTAGAGCTTACCCCATCTATCCTGTTGCAAAGCTCCTCGACGCGCTCCTCTACCTCTTTTGCGTACTGCCCCGGATCAAGTTTGCTGACGTTAAGCTCACCTTCAGTGCTATCTCTCTCGCCTCCGGCAAGTGTCATAAGCAAAATTCCACACACAGCCAACAAAAGTATAAAAAATATTTTTTTAGACATTATATTTTTAATAATTGTATTTTTTGCCGCTTCTTTTTCCATAATATCCCCTATAATAAAAGAGTATTAATATAATTATTGTATTTTTCAATAATTGTTTTTAAAGGTCATATATTATTACGCATTCACAGCCCAACGTTTCTTTTATGTATTTTTCAACACTTCTTGGATCTATACTTACCCCCGACGCCCGAATTATGATCTCTACCGACCTTATGTAAATTTCATCACTGTTTTTATCTATAACTATGTTAACGTCAAAATTATCATTATTTGTCGAAACAGCACGTTTTATCTCAGCTTTAAGTATTTTTTCCGCATTTTCTTTTTCACTTAAGAGCAATGAGCCATTATAAATTTCCTCATAATATTCCTTTTGGTATTCTTCCTGCGAAAATATATCCGCTATGTCCTCTATAGCGCCTCCGCCACCGCTTACAAAGGAAAACAGCGGAAGAAGGATAAGCGCGGCACTGCAAAGTCCGCAAAGCAAGCGCAAATGCTTTGTATATCCTTGCGGAGAAAGCATTATCATGATCCCACCCAGAAATGTTATAGCTATGATACCAACAAAATACTCTTTCATCACGCCACCGCCACAACAGTCTGTATAAACATGCACAGCCCCAGTATAAATATCACCGATACACAGGCAACCACTCCAAGCATAGTTCCGTACACGTCACCGAGGTTTTCAAGCAATCTCGCCTCATTTGAGCATCCGATCATATCCGCTACTCCACCCGCAAGCATAAATACAAATCTTGTCAACAGTACTGTCAGCAAAACAGGAACCACCAGCAAGGCTATCATGATTATCCCTCCGATGCCGAAAATGTTTTTCAGATAAGATACTCCACCCGCAAGTGTTCTAAAGGTTTCTCCGACGCTTCCGCCCACCACGGGAATAAGAGTGCCACTCATCAGCCTCGCGCTTCTCGCCGCAACCGTGTCAGCCGAAGCCGAGAGCGACGTCTGAGCCGCCAAAGAAGCCAGAAGCACGGTCATTACAAAGCCGAGCAGAAAATTATATATCTTTTTTATCGCGCTCATTATCCGACCCACCTTTACCTCCTCGGAAAAGGAGTCGCAAAGTCCAAGCACCGAAAGCACACAGCAAACGGGTATCACCGTACCCGACATAAGCGTCTGGCACACGGTAATCATCACGTAAAACCAAGCGCTTCCCGTAGCCGCAGTGCTGACATTTCCTCCCATAGCCCATATACTCGACGTGACAGGTATCATAGCGCCGACCATAGTCCATAGCTTACCAAAGAAATCCTCCAACAAAGAGAAATGCGAGTAGAGCGTATACACTACGACCGACATGAGAGCCGCCGATGAGCAAAAGCGCATAGCGCCGGACAGACCCTGGCTCTCAAGCCCCACACTCACAGTACCCATAACAGCCGAAAGCGCCAGAACGCAAAGCAGCGCCAAAAAAAGCTTCGCGGCTTCAAACAACCCCACTCCGAGCACGTCAAGCACTACAGACACGATATATTCTCCCGTGCTCATTTCCGCCACGCTCTCAGCAAGCCCTCCGCTCGTATCGAGCGCGCCGTCGGGTAACCTGTCCGTCACGTCAGACGGCAAGGAATCCCGAAACCCCTCCCACTCATCCTCGGGGATAGATGCTTCAAGATCATCTTCCCGCGCAAAGGCGCTAAAGCCCATCATCGCAAAAGCCAAGCAAACAGAAAGCAAAAAGACCCCTATTTTTTCTATTTTCATTTTGTCCGTCCCTCAAAAGCCCATATCCAACATTTGGGCAGCCTTGTCCAAAATTTTCGCGAGCAACGGTAAGCAAAGCGATACCATTACCACTCGTCCCACGCTTTCTACTCCTCCCGCAAGAGTTCCCTCTCCGCAATCGCGGCAAACGTCAGCACAAAACTTGCTGAGCAATGCGACCCCCAATGCCTTAAGCATGAGAGAAAAGGCCTCCCCGATGAAGCCTCCTTCACCGTATCGCCAAAGACTAAGTATATCCTCAAGAGCGGATATATTTTCACGAATAAGCAAAACAAGAATGCCAAATATCAACACCCCTCCGCCTATACGCAAAGAAATCCCCGCGTTGCCCGAAAGTCTTCCGACCACAGCCAATGCTATCGTGCTGAGCATTGCGATCCCGCACACTCTAAAAAGCTCAGTTATATGATCCATATCACAATCCGAATACAGTCTGTATAGCTTCAAACAGTGTGCCTATTTCCTCAACGAGCATCACCATTACTACAATTATTCCCGCTACGCTTACCATCATAGCCTGCTCGTCCTTACCCGATTTCGTAAGGATCGATGAAATGATCGAAACAAGTATTCCTATTCCCGCTATTTTCAGTATAAGTCCTATTTCCATATCCAATCCTTAATCACAAAAGCAATATCACCGCAAGCAAGGAAAGCGAGATACACACACTCCTTATAAGTCTTTTTTTCGGTATTAGCTGCTCGGCAAGCTCAGATTCCCTGATCTTGAGCCTTGTCAGACACTCCTCACACTTCTTCGCCTGAGCCGATCTGTAATTTTTTCCAAAATCACGTGAGAACTCACAAAAGGCATTTCTGCTTTCCTCGTCCGCAATATCGCAATTTTCGCTCATCTCCAAAAAGCTTTTAGGCAAAAAGCTCGCACGGTATCCACAAGCCCTGATCAGATCTTCACCAACCGAACTAAGTATCTGCGATGCCGTCATGGAGTAATTTTCAACCGCGGTCTTGGCGCTCTCCATCAGATGCACCAAGCTGCTGACACACCTGACCTTTTCTTCTTCACGCTTGATCAAGAGCCTTGAGAGCCATAATCCGCTAAGACATAGAAGCACGATCCCTATCATTCTCAAAGCCTATCTCCTTTCTACACTGAGTCTTATATTCAAAGCTTCCACCAAGACCTCCTATCCGTATGCCGACGTAAAGGCCAAACGCGCCTACGCTGTGCAGCTTATTCATTCCCTGCCTTAGCAGCAACCCCTCAACACTTCTGCCATGCGACGAGGCTATAAGCGGAACACCGCAATTCTGAGCATCCACGATAGCCTCCGCCTCGCTAAGATCACCTATCTCGTCGCATATTATGACCTGAGGATTCATAAACGCGGTGGCTATCCGTATTCCCTCAGCCTTCGGATATCCCGACAAAATATCAAGTGACGCAGACGCCTCGCCTTCAAACGCAGCCAGTTCGTCACGGGTATCCACAACGCAAACCCTGAGCGCATTCTCTCCCTCAGCTAAGGATAGCGCAAGGCTGCGTAAAAAAGTAGTCTTTCCCTCCGCAGGCGGCGAGTAAATAAGTACACCCTCACCCATTTCCACACTTCTGCGTATTCTATTCAAAAAGCATTTGTCAATGCTCACTCTGCCGCACGGTAGCCTTATGTTAAGAGCGGAAATATCGTATATCCCAAGTATTCTTCCACCCTCCACCGAGGCGCGTCCGCACACTCCTACTCTTATTCCTCCGTCAAGTGAAATATATCCGCGCTTAATACTCTCTCCATAGGCATAAAGTGAGCCGTCGCACATACGGTCAAGAACGTGTGTAAGCTCGGACGCGTCGGTAGCTCCCTTTAGCGCGAGATTACGTCTATACGTTCCGCCCAATGTCAGATAAGCCCTTCTTCCGCTTCTTAGCCGTATCTCCTCTATCCGCTCATTTGCCGCAAGGCTCCTTCGCACATACTCGATCTCAGAAAGCAAGTGAGAGGGCAAAAAGCTCTCCAGGCGCTCATTTATTTCGCTTGTCCGACAAGGACTAACTACCGATTTTCTTTGATTGATAACAGTCGACATTTTTCTTCCTGCCTTTTTCCTTTTCTGCTTTGTAAAATACTATGCGGGAGCATCGGATAATATTACTCAAATCCAAAAACAAAAGACGCTACTCCTTATTTTGCATTGTACGCGATCAGTCAAAGAACGCAAAATACTGTGTCGTACCACAAAAAATATCACTATATATTGTTATCATTCACAGTTTGTTAATAGTTTTTTAATAATATATTGTTGTTTATCTTACTACATTATGTTAAAATATATTATCATGTGTAACTGTATATATTTTTCATACTCCACGGAGGTATATTATGCTTTTTAGAAACAATATGCGCCCCGCTTTTGCGACCGCCGGAGCGGACGCTCACACGGGCTCTACCCGCTCGAAAATAAAAGATTTTCTCACCAGATCCGAGCACTCAGCCGATGACGATTTCAACTCATTCGGCTCAGCATCCGCAGAGAAGCAGCAAAGAACTGCTCCTCCCAGGCAGGAAAGACCCTCACAGGGATCTCAAAGACCGCCTCAAAGACGCAGAAGAAGACCTTCTTCTCAGCTCAATTGGCGTCCGATCATTATAATCGCGGCAGTAGTCTTGGCTCTGGCTATCATTTTACCCATAGCCTTTACATCCTCCTGCGGTTCATCCTTTGAAAACTTCGAAGCAAGTGACAATGTATTCGCTACCTTCGTTGACGCAAAGGGCAAATATCACATAGTTTCCAACGGTGAGGTGCTTGAGGAGACCTTCAGCGGTGAAGTAAAGCTTACTCCCTCCGCTAACGGTGCTTTTGCATATGTAGAAGTCAAGGTAGCTAACGGCACTGACTCAGGAATTGAAATGTACATTCTCCAGGACGACGAGCTTGAAAAGGTCCGCGTGATTGCCGATGAGGTTATCGCTTACGCAGACTACGAGCCCGGTATCATCTACAGAGACGATCAGTTCTATATGCACTACACTCTCGATGAGGAATTCCCCATAATCGGTACTAACGCTTCCATGGGGATCACACCTAAAAACTTCTTCATCTCGGGCGACGCAAACACCGTTGCTTACACCACTACCGATGCAAGCAATAACCACACATACCTCTACTACTTCAGTGACGGAATTTCACTTCCCGTAACTCCCGCAAATGACTTTACTCCCGTCAAGATGTCCATGGACGGCTCTTACATCTACGGAATCAAATACTCGGGCTATGACATTG
Source organism: Eubacteriales bacterium (assembly GCA_045534135.1). GTDB lineage: Bacteria > Bacillota > Clostridia > Oscillospirales > CAG-272 > HGM12713. Next base: position 21,424 of record JAZSJE010000135.1, on the reverse strand, counting down.
ATGAGGACGTATTCACCACGCAGTCCCTCGTATACGTTTATACTGAGGACCAGGGTGAAACCTTCAGCGGTGGCACAGTCGCATCTCTCAACTCCTACGGTGCTCTCGATGACATTAACGGTATCAACGTTGACGGAACAGAGATAATCTTCGCTACTAAGAAGGAATCCTACGAGGACGGTCCTACGACCGTATCCACTTACCTCTATCAGATCGGCGCGCAGAAGCCTATACTTCTCGGTGAGGGAACCTTCACCCCCGTATACACAGGCAACGGAATCGCATGTCCCGAAACCTTTATCGACACCTATTTTGAGTGCGACAGAGAGGTCACCACGCTTGACGAGGAAGGCGATCCTACGACAGAGCAGGTTGAAGCGACCTTTGTTCTCACAGAAGCAGGCACAAAGAAGATCGCAGACGCAAAGGGTCAGTTCTCTCCCGATAACGAATATTTCTACTATGTGGACAAGACCACCACAAACCTTATGCGTACACCTCTTGACAGCGACAATTACGCAAAGGACTCAAAAACTGTTATGAACTTCATACACAGCTTCTGCATTATTGAAAACGGCGATCTCTACATCATGCGTAACGGTGGAAGTAACCTTGGATATATCTCTTACTATGATTCCTCTACAGGAAAGCCTTTGACGGTCGACTCAAAGGTTGATATCAATTCCATGTCCCAGTGTGCAGATTCCATCTTCTTCTCTAAGACTGATGCAAAGGGCAATACGGTAATATATATAGCTACCGAAAGTGCTACCGCAGAGATAGCAGAGTTTGAGGACGCAACTCCCGCTGTAGCTCCTACCGTAAAGATGGGAAGCGGAAATAAGGGTTACATTTACATCAAGGATAAGGCGGGCAAGGATTACCTGTTCTACACCACAGACGGAACCGATTTTTCAAATGTTGCCGAGGGTCCATGCAGAATTCCCGGATTCAGCAGCACAGCAGCAGCTCCCGCAAACTAATAGATCAAGCAAAATAATAAAGGCAGAGAATTTTAATTCTCTGCCTTTTCTTTTCCCGTTCTCAGCAGCTCCGCTTCCTCCAAGATCTTCACAAGTCGACGGTTAAGTCCCGATTTTGATATCGGCGGATCATGCAAAAGAGCAAGCTCGGTCAAGGACATCGAGGGGTTTTCAAGCCGTAGCCGTGCCGTATAGCGCAGCTCCTCGCCAAGCTTTGGCATCTTTCCGGAGCGTTCAAGCAGCTCTATTGCCTCTGCTTGTCTTAACGATGCCTCCACCGCGCGCGATATGTTTCTTGCCACACAGTTTGTAGCTCTGTTTTCAATGTTCCTTATATCCCTCTCTATACAAACGTTAGAAAAATCAAATCCGCTCTGCATTGCGCCAAGATAATAAAGAATATCCGCTATCTGCATATTTTTCTTATAATACAAGCCTATTTTTGACGCTCTTTGCACTGTCTTTGGTTCAATAAGCTCGTCAGAAAGAAATCGCTTGACTCGCTCGGCACGCCTTGCGCCGTTTATTGAGAGCTCCAGATGATAACCCTTTTTAGGATCGTTGATGCTTCCCGAGGACACAAAAACACCTCGCAAAAAGCTACGTGCGCAAGCATCGCATCTGAATCCAACTAATCCTGAAAGCGACTGCCCATCGTCCTCCCTATCCGTGTTTTGCAAAAAAGCGGACAATGCCTTAGTAGTCGCCCTGACTCTCCACATTGTTCTTCCCGCGCGCTTTACCGCAAGCACCTCGGGAGCTGAGGAAAATTGCTTTTTGAGGATCTCCGCTGCCGCGTTTGCTATCTCCTGCGAGCGAAAATCCGCATTTATTATATTGTTTTTCTCGGTAGACGCACCGAAGAAAAGTCCAAAAAGAAGCGCTTTTCTACAGCAGGTCCTACCCTGCTCCGCTTCCAAAAGCTCCATTACGACCTCATCAGTAAATGACATAACTTATCTTATAAGCCTTACCTCACGCTCCAGCTCCACACCGAATCGCTTCATAACGCTCTCCTTTATTTTTTCTTCAAGCTCGAGAATATCGCCAAAGGTCGCTCCACCGCGATTTATTATAAATCCCGCATGCTTACTCGATACCTCAGCACCACCTATTCTCTTTCCCTTAAGTCCGCAATCCTCTATAAGCTTTCCCGCAAAATTCCCTTCAGGCCGCTTAAAATAGCTTCCCGCGCTGGGATACTCGATAGGTTGCTTCTCTCGCCTTGATGCCATATTTTCTGCCATCAGAGCGCGTATTTTTTCTTCATCTCCCTTTTTCAGGACAAAACGGGCGCCAAGGCAGACAAGGTTTTTGTTTTGCATATATATGCTGTCGCGATAGGAAAACGCGTGATCGCAAATACGCTTTATCTCTCCGCTGCTCATATCAAATGCATCACTGTATTCAAGCACATCGGATATCTGAGAGCCGTATGCCCCCGCATTCATATAGACCGATCCTCCGACAAGCCCCGGGATACCGTAAGCAAACTCAAGCCCCGAAAGAGAGCTGTCAGCCGCAGCTCTCGAAAGAGCAATAAGCGACACTCCGCAATCGGCATATGTTTTCTCCTTATCCACCTCTATGGCAGCTACTCCGCCCGTAAAAACAAATACTCCGTCAAAGTGATCAAAGGCAAAAAGTATATTGCTGGCGTTACCTATAATCTCGTATCTGTAATCACCCGCTCTGAGCGAGTCAAGCAGTGCTATCAGCTTTTCCTTCGTATCGGGAAACAGCGCTATCCTTACCTTACCGCCAACCTTAAAGCTGGAATAGGAAGCTACACATTTATTTTCCGCATAAGCTATATCTTCACTTTTCAGAAGGTCGATCAAGCCGCCCCATTCCATAGCACGTTCCTCCTTAGTCCAAAATTATATCTATTACCTCACTATAATTCACAGCGGTATACGTAGGCAGATCGCTGCCGCCGTTTTTATCAGCGTCGGGAGTATACCAGCAGGTATCTATACCGAAATTACATCCGCCCTTTATATCAGAGCTGAGTGAATCTCCTACTATGATCGTTTTGCTCTTATCAAAAGCGGGTATCTCGCTCACGATCGCATCAAAATACCGCACGTCGGGCTTATTAAAGCCTATCAGCTCGGATATAAAAATTCCGTCAAAATATTTTGCTATACCCGTGCGGGCATAGCGTCCCCTCTGCACCTTTGCGGCACCGTTGGTAACAATATACATTCTAACCTTTCCAAGAAGGCTCTCAAGCATCTGCTCTGCCCCATCGAGCATGTATCCCTTGGTTGAAATAATATCCAGATATCTTGCGGCGGCATCCTTAGCGTCAAATGAATAACCGAATTTCTGAGCGAAAAGCTCAAATCGGTGATAGGTCAGCACGCTGCGCTCTATCTCCTTGCGCTCAAGCATTTTCCAAAGTCTGTCATTTATCTCGCTGTATGTGCTGATCTGCTCATCGCTCGGATCTATTCCATAAAAGCGAAGCATGTCGCAAAGCGCCTCTCTCTCGCTTCTCGCAAAATCAAGAAGCGTTCCGTCCGCATCAAAAAGCACGGTATCGTATCTCATATGCACTCCTTAACAGTTTATATATACATTATACTATTTTTTACACCAAAATGCAACTGCTCTTTTAAAATTCACAGCTTTAAAAGCAATGCACATAGCACCGATCAACATACATCTATCATTCATATAAAGCTTTTAGAAAATAAAATCAAAAAAACTTGACAGCGGAAAAGATGTGTGGTATAATAACTGTCGGTATTTTATTGGGATGTCGCCAAGCGGTAAGGCACCAGACTTTGACTCTGGCACTCGTCGGTTCAAATCCGGCCATCCCAGCCAAATCCCCGAGGACTTGTCCTTGGGGATTTACTTTTTTCACTCCTCACTAACTCGGAGATTTGGCAAAGTAATAAGTAATAGTGTAATGAAGCTCTGTTTCCTTTGATATAAGTCGAATCGGACACCTTTTAACACGTTTAATCCAAAAAGCACATAGCCTTTTGACTATGTGCTTTTTTATTATCTCATCGCCCGTCTGCTCTTGCGCTTTCGAGTATTTCCTTCGCTACGAGCACTGCGACGGGAGCTATCATCATTCCCCAGAAGCCAAAAAGTCTGAATCCCACAAACATAGACAAAAGCGATGCCAGCGGGTGTATTCCTATGCTTTTTCCTATAAGCCTCGGCTCTATTATCTGTCGCACCACCGCAATAATGCCAAAAAGCACGAGCATACCCACTCCGACACCGTAGTTACCGCTTGCAAAAAGGATAATGCTCCAAGGAATGAGCACCATTCCCGCCCCAAAAAACGGCAGTATATCAAAAAACGCAACTGCTATCGCCACAAGAAAGGCATAGCTTCTTCCAAGCAGAAAAAGCCCGATATAAAGCTCTCCAAAGGTTATAAGAAATATCTTTCCGTAGGCACCCAGATATCCCCTTATTCCCTTTCCTATCCTGTCTATCAATGCCATAGTCCTTCTCCTGCTGTCCGCCGACATGAGCGAGTACAGATACTCCTTTATATTATCGTAATCAAGCGCCAGATATACGCTTGACAGCACCGCCACAACAATCGATATAAGCATTCGCGGTGTACCCGCTATTGCTCGTCCCATTACAGACATCACCGTTTCACCGCCCATGGCAGCCATCCGTTCAACTATACTCTTTGCGGCCCCAGATATATAGCTTCCAAGTCCATCAAGGTCTATCTGCCCAAGCTTATTAAGAAGCGGGATCTTAGACGGCAACGACATGATTTTATCAAGACTTTCCTCAAGCGCATCTCCATTTTCTGAAATATAGGTAAGAAACTCGACTGCCTCGCCGATGATCTTGCCTATGATCACTGTAGCTATAAGAAATATAGCGCCAAAGAAAACGAACATATAAAAATATACCCATGCGCGCCTTTTTCCGCCAAATCGCTTTTGTGACCTTTTCGCTAGCGCGGACACGGGAATAGCTATCGCCCAAGCAAACAAAAAGGGAATTAAAAGCCCCATTCCGTATCTGAAAAGAACGTACACTCCAAGCAGGACTATCGCTGCGCACGTAAGCTTACCTGCCCTTGTCTGCCAGACCTCTCTGTCGAGCATTTTCATCACCTCTTGCTTTAAGTATATCCCTTGTTTGCATAAATTATGAAATTAGTATCCAAGGCTTGACAGAATGAAAAAAATCTGCTAAACTATTTAGGTAAATAATATAAAAATAAAGAAAGAGAGATAACCGTGAAAAAGATCATTTGTGCAATAATACTTGTATGTGCAATGCTTCTCTGCTTCGTATCCTGCGATTCAGAGACCGACACCGATACTCATCTTGCGCCCGGCATGGACGACATTAACCTTTCATCGACCTCCTCGATTGAAGATCTGAAGATAAGCGACGATCCCACAAATTACGTGCTTATTGAGGTTTCGGGCAAGGGCTCTATCCTCATCCGCCTTTTCCCCAATGTAGCACCCAAGACCGTAGAGAATTTTAAAAAGCTCGTTTCAGATAAATTCTACGACGGAATAATCTTCCACCGCGTAATTGAAGGCTTTATGATCCAGGGCGGCGATCCCGACGGCACGGGCTTTGGCGGATCCAAGGATACTATAAAGGGAGAATTTAATGCCAACGGCTTTACCAATAATCTTTCGCATATCCGTGGCGTAGTTTCCATGGCGCGTACAGATATTAGTATGGACTCGGCATCCTCACAGTTCTTTATAGTTCACCAGACATATCCTTCTCTTGACGGTCTGTATGCCGCGTTCGGATACGTTGTTTACGGCATGGACACGGTTGATGAAATAGCCGGAGTAACCGTTGACAGAAATGACAGACCCGGTATTGACGTGGTTATAAGATCGGCAAGATTTGTTGACGTTTCGGATATAAACTTTGATATTCCGTTCGCAAATTAAAATAAAAAAGAGGTTCTATATCGAACCTCTTTTTTGTTTTAGGATATATCCAATTCGGGCGGCACGTCTATCTCGTCAGATACGTACTTGCCGTTCTTTTTTCTCTGCCTCACGCACTCACTGAGCAGATATTCTATCTGCCCATTCACCGAACGGAAATCATCGTCTGCCCATGCCGCTATTGCGTCGTAAAGCTTAGGCGAAAGTCTTAACGGTATCTGTTTTTTAGGAAAATCGTTCATACGCACCACCTTAATACAAGCTTCCCGAGTTTACTATCGGCTGAGCATCACGGTTTCCGCAAAGAACTACAAGCAGATTTGAAACCATAGCCGCTTTTCTTTCCTCATCAAGCTCTATAGTATTATTCTCAGAAAGACGCGCAAGCGCCATTTCAACCATTCCCACAGCTCCGTCAACTATCATCTTACGAGCATCAATAATAGCAGATGCCTGCTGACGCTGAAGCATCACAGCAGCAATTTCAGGAGCATAAGCAAGATAGGTTATTCTTGCCTCTATTATCTCAATTCCCGCTTCCTCGACACGGCTCTGTATCTCCTCGCGTATTCTCTGAGCGACCACCTCGCTCGATCCACGCAGACTTCCCTCGTCGGCAACTCCGTCGCCCGTAGTGTCAATACCCGGTGCCACATCGTAAGGGTATATGCGAACAACGTTGCGCAGAGCGCTATCACACTGAAGCGAAAGAAATTCCTTGTAATTATCTACGTTAAATACAGCCTTTGCGGTATCTACTATGCGCCACATGACCGCAATTCCTATCTCAACAGGATTTCCAAGGCAATCGTTTATCTTCTGGCGGTTGTTGTTGAGCGTCATGATCTTAAGCGATATCTTCTTGCTCTCGTCAGAGATATTCGTTCCTTGCGTGCCCTTCCCCTTCGAAAAGATATTTCCCGACTTGGTAGTAACGTCACCGCTTTGATTGAGCTTTGTATTTGCCGCGGGATTTACCGAGCCGCAAAATGGATTTACACAGTAAAAGCCCTCTCCCTTAAGCGTGCCTATATATTTACCGAAAAGGGTAAGCACGAGTGCCTCCTGCGGCTTAAGTACACGCAGACCGCATAGCGGGAGCCAACCGATACAAAATATGGCAATTCCGATTCCAAGGAATACCCAACCCAAGGGATTTCCAATATCCTCTGCCATTATGGAGCCGACTATCACCATGGGAACAGCTGACAAAAGCAAAAGCAAGGTCAATACGAGCACCAGCATTCCGTGCTTTTTATTAGTTATGATTTTTTCTTGCATAATTAACCTCCAAGATCGTTTGATATTAAAATGATATCACATTGACTTTCGTTTGTCAACACTTTTTTAAAAAAAGACTATAAAAAAAGGCACTGCGTGCCTTTTTTTATAGTCTTTTATAGATTTCTTCAAGTATTTTTGCCTCTGCGTCAAGTATGCTGTCTGCCTCGACCGTGCAGCCTGCGGCTCTCTTATGTCCACCGCCGCCGAACACAGCACATATCCTTGCCACGTCAAAATCAATTGCCGAGCGCATGGAAACTCTGAAGCTTCCCTCCTCGCTTTCCTGACGGATCGCAAATGCGATATCCACACCGAAAACCGAGCGAGGAATATCTATAAGCGTACCCAAGTGCTCGTCCTCAAAGCCCATAGCCGACTTTACACTATACGGTAAAAGCGTAGATGCTATACGCCCGTCAGCGTGCATGCGAAGTCTTCTTATAGCCTCACCCTCCGCCTGTATCTGCTTAAGCGATTTTGAATCAAAGAGAAGTCTGTTGATCTCGGCAGAGTCAACACCCGCCTCGATAAGCTCAGCCGCTGTGCGCATAGTCCTTGGGGTAGCATTTGAGTAACGGAATCCTCCCGTATCAGAGCTTATTGCCGCATAGACACAGTTTATTACTCTCGACGGGATAGCCTCTATTTCTCCCATCTCGCAAAGGCGCTTCGCAACGGCATAAATGATCTCACCCGTTGCCGACGCCTCGGGATCAACATAATTGTCGGCATAAATGCTCCCGTTGGCATGATGGTCTATCATTATATCAACGTCACGACGTAAGCGTCCAAAAAGCTCTCCAAGCTGCGCGGGGGAAGCGCTATCAACGCTTACAACTCGCTCGTAGTCTATCTGGATATCCTCATGGAGCAGCACGCTTCCCTGCACTCCGTCTGTAAGAAACTGCAATCTCTCGGGGATCTCGTCACTGCAAGCGCAATATGCGGGTATGCCCATTATTCTCATCAGCTCTCTTAGCGCGAATGCAGAGCCTACCGCGTCGGCATCCGAGCGTATATGATATATGATGAGCGTTTTTTTGTTCTCACACAGCCTCTGACATAGCCCGTCAAAGCTCAGTGTTTTAAAGTGTGTCGTCACCGTTTTCCTCCTCCTCGGGAGTTATCTCAATACCGTTAAGCAGCTTTGAGATGTGCGCTCCGTGCTCTATGGAATGGTCCTCATAAAAGCTGAATTCAGGAGTCATACGAAGATTGAGCCTTCTCGCTACCTCGCGGCGGATAAAGCCCGCTGAGGACTTAAGTCCCTTCGCCACTTCCTTTTTATCTCCCATCATAGCGGAATAATAAACCTTTGCGAATTTAAGATCCCCGCTGACCTCAACTGCGGTCACACTTATAAAGGCATCACTTATTCTGGGGTCCTTGACCTCTCTGAGTATAAGTGAAAGCTCCTTCTTCACCTCATCGTTTATTCTTCCGCGTCTGTAATTTGCCATATCTTTTCCTCACTAATAAATTTAACTGAACATATTATATCACAAAACACGCGTATCTGCAACAGCTTTTATCACTTTATATACGCTTCTACCTCTGCTCTGGTCGGTATAGAGGGCTGAGCACCCTTTCTTGTGCAGGCGATAGATGCCGTCAGGGACGCGTACTGTGCCGCCTCGTCAAGTGCTTCACCCTCGGCAAGCTTCGTTGCCAAGGTGCCGCAAAGCGTATCGCCTGCCGCAGTAGTATCAACAGGCTTTATCTTTATACAGGGATAGCGTCTGCTTCCGTTTTTATCGGTTATCTCAAAACCCCGCGAGCCGAGTGTAATAAGCAGTGTGGCATCAAGCGTCTTAAGAAGCCTTTCCTTTCCGCCAAACAGCTCGGTTTCACTCTCGTTGGGCGTAAAAAGGTCACAGTAGCGCAGATAAGGCGCTATATCCTTATCAGCGGGGGCGGGATTGAGAATAACGTACATACCCTTTTCCTTTGCCCTTTTCAATCCGTAGCCTATCACCTCTATCGGGTTTTCAAGCTGCGTAAGATATATATCTCCCTCACGCGCATCGGTCAACGCTCTGTCAATATCCTCGCACGTAAGTCGCGCGTTAGCCCCGCGGTCAAGTATTATTCTGTTATCACCGTCGGTAACAACGATCACAGCCGTACCTGTAGGGGCTCCGTCGTCCACACGGATAAATTGAGTATCTATGCCGTCAGCCCTCAAGGAGTCTATCGCATCCTTTCCAAAGCTATCGTTACCCACGCATCCGCACATAAAGACGCTACCGCCCGCTCTCGCTGCGGCAACCGCCTGATTTGCTCCCTTTCCGCCATGCGCACTGAAGAAATCACTTCCTGTAAGCGTTTCGCCCTTTTTAGGAAAATATGGAGCGCTTATTACAAGATCGGTATTAATACTTCCGACAATAAATATGTTTTTCATTTCAGTCCTCCCTCAACGCCTCTGATATCAAAAGATAATCGTTAGTCAGGATAGTATCTATCCCCATGCGGCGGTACTCTCTTGCCTCATTAGGATCATCCGACCAGAAAACGTTGCAGCGTATTCCCCGTTTGTGAGCTTCGTCTACTGTGCTCTGATCAAAATAAGGCTTAAAAAGCTGTATCTTCTTTGCGCCCAGAGCGGTTGCGCGCTCTACCATAGACATTTTGTCGGTATTTCCGTCCCAGCCGACACAGCACGGAATATCGGGTGCGTATTCCATTGCCTTCTTTATCATCCTGTCATTTACAGTCATGAAATACACGTGTCGTTGAGCATCGTATTTTCTGATAAGGGCTACTATCTCCCTGAGCATATCCTGTTGGAAATTGCAGTCCCATATCTTAACGTGGATATTCATAATAGCTCTTGCCGAGAACTTTTTCAGTATATCCTCAAAGGTAGCTATCCGAAGCCCCCTGAAGCGTTCTCCGTGCTTTACACCGAAATCAAGCGCCTTAAGCTCCTCGTAGGTATGCTCGTATATTTTTCCCTGACCGTTGCTGACACGCTCAAGAGTATCATCGTGACAGGACACCAGCACTCCGTCCTTTGTCGCCCATATATCAAATTCTATCTCCTCGGCACCGAGTGCCACAGCTGCTCCAAATGCGGGCATGCTGTTTTCGGGTGCTACCGTGCTGAAGCCTCTGTGCGCACAAAGCCTTGGATATCCCATAACGTCCTCAAATGGCACTACAGACGCTCCACCGTTTCGATAAAGCCATGGACGGCGTCCCTCCTCCATGTATTCGTAATGCGATTTGGGCATTCCGTTATATCCCGCAGCCTTATAGTATTTTTTCTTTGGATCTATCTCGCATGTAATACAGCCCACACGGCTTTCCATGTCCGCAAGCACAGTCCCGTCGGGTGCTATCACCGTGCTTCCACCGCACACCGCTGAGTCCTCACCCAGTGATACCGATGCTCGGATAAGATAGGCATTCGTGTTATAGCTGAGAAATCTGTTGATTATAGACAGCGCCTGATGCGTATCCGTGCGCTGAAGCGAGCAGCCTATTATTACGTCAACGTTTTTTCTGGCAAGAGATGCGAAATTCTCATAAAAATAGAAATCGTAGCAGGTCATAAAGCCATATCTTACGCCTTCGATATCCAAGGTGTACGGCTCCTCAAAGGAATAGCTGTAGGATACGTCCATACCGTATCCGCCTTTCTCTCCACCTCTCACCTCGCTGGGAGCGGGATGCGCCTTGTAGTACCTGCCAAGCACCTCTCCGTTACGTCCGAAAACGTGCGTGGTATTTCTCCAGCCGCCCTCTGTAAGATGACCCGCGTTAACAAAGGTAAGAGCTCCGCATCTTCTGGCAGCTTCGCAAGCAAGACCGAGCAACTCAGAATTAAATTCCTCGATCGCCGCATGGAAAGCGTCAGCTCCGTGAATATCCGCAGGCACGTCGCTGTATTCGGGAAGAACTATCAAATCCAGGCTTTCATCGCAAGCATTAAGCTGATCTATCAGCTCGGCACGACAGTCGTTCACCTCACTGGGAGCAAACGAATATCTCGGCTGTATAACTCTTACTTTCATATCCTTGCTATCCTCTTTTGTTTATTTTTGCCTTAGGAGATTTATCAAAAATCACCCACCTGTCATCCGCAGGACATACGGGATAGATGCCAAGCTTTGCAAATACGTACCATGCTGCCGTGGTGCCGTTATCCTCGTCACCGGGGAAGCCATCAAATCCGTATGAAAAATGCTCGCGGCATATCTTTTCTACCCAGTATTTAGTCTTTTCCATATCGCCGAAATACGCGTAAATGAACGGAAGCAGAAAGCTTGGCTGATTGCTTATAGCGCATTGTCCAAGCTCGACGGTTGACATCTCTGTCATCTCGTGTATCTCCTGCCCGTATCCGCCAACGCGATATATCGGTGCGCTCGCGAACAAGTCGTCAAGCTTAGCGATAAGCTTTTCCTTTCCTCCGTAAAGCTCCGCAAGTCCGTCAAGGTCATGCGGGACCGAGAATGTAGTCTGCCAAGCAGCCGCCTCGGTATAATCCCCTCCCCATGACGCAGGATCAAAATCGCTCTTGAATTCTCCGCATTCAAGCCTTGCTCTCATAAATCCGCACTCGGCATCAAAGAGCTTCTCATATCTTCTCGCACGCGCACAATATTCTTCGTATATAGCCTCCTCGCCAAGCGCTTTGGCTATAACCGCGATACAATAGTCACCGTACGCAAAATCCAGCGTGAGGTTCACGCTCTCCTTAGCCGCATCGCAGGGCACGTAGCCGTATTCGTTGTATTTATCGACCGCGTTTCTGCCAAATCTCTCATCAGGTGAGGGCACATTGGCATGATGCATCATAGCCTTAAGTATTCTTTTTGCGACAGAGTCATCAATAAGCTTGCAGGTAACAGCCTGAGCCAGGACAGAATCTATAAGCGTAGAGGGCATACAGCCAACCTCCGCAATAGATACCCAGCGCGGTAAAAATCCGCATTCCTCGCAGTCGCTCAGCGCTCCCTCGATAACGTCGCGATAAAGATCGGGGGCAATTATGCTAAAGAGCGGAAAGGGTGTGCGATAGGTGTCCCAAAAGCCCGTATCGGCATATCTTCTGCCCTTGCGCGCGCCTTCGACGTACGGACTGTAATGAACGTCCTCGCCATCCTCATTTATCTCATAGGCCTTATGAGGAAACAGTCCCGTGCGGTACATGCAGGAATAAAAGGTCCTTCGCTCGTCATCATCGTCAGTATCTATCGTCACGCGGGAAAGATATTCCTCCCAACGCTCCGCGCATTTTTGACGCAGACTCTCAAAGCTATCCTTCTCTATCTCCTTCATATTCAAGGCTGCCTGATCGGCACTTATATAGGACATAGCCAGATCAAGCTCACAGACAGAAGCATCTTCATCAAGAGCTATATGTAGGCAGCCGTCCTTTATTATGACATTCTCTGCCCTTATGAACTCTGATCTTATCAGCACAAACATTTTGAAATTCTTTGCGGCACAATCCCAAGCTCCGTCGGTATATCCGCTTACAGATCCGTCACTTGCCTCAAAATCGCAGTTACCGATAATATTGAAGACCGATACGTATTTCTTCATCGGTGAAAGATCAAACTCAAATCTGAGCTTAGCGCATCTGTCCGACGTTGTCAGTGAAAATCGACAGCGCGGGCGGAGCATATAAAGCGATATCGTATCGGGTGCGAAAACAGCATCGCTCGGTCTGTAACCCGAATAGGCGCGTGACGGCTCATCACATAAAATATCAGCCTGAGGGCAGAACAAAAGCGTTCCGTGATCTCCGATCCAAGGGCTGGGCTGATGTGTAAGACGCAAGCCCTCGCATATAGGAAAATCCGGATTAAAGAACCAGCTATCTCTGCCGTCGGTCTGAGGCGCAAAGGCTATCATTCCAAATGGCATCTGACAGAGTGGAAGTGTGTTCCCGTTTGAAAATCTTCGGCAATTACGAGAACCCTGCCGTGTGTTTACGTTATCTATAAGCTTCATAGTTTTATTTGGATCCTTCCCCTTTATTTTTTCGGTCTGTAATTTTCAAAAATAATACCGTCAAATCCGTTTTTGTAGGCTTCCTTTTCTTCCTCTGCTGAGCGTATGGTCCACGCAAAGGTCACAGCGCCCATTTTTCTTGCCAGGCGAAGCGAAATACAGCTTGCGTGTCTGTGATCGTATGCGATAAAGGCAGGACTGCCTATGCGGTTAAAAATAAGCGTCTGTAGCATGAGATAAAGCGGATTTCTGTATTTTTTATATTCGCAATATCTGTGTGAAAGTATTCCTCTGGCAACCCTCGGCATCCGTTTCGCAACAGTATGAAGCGACAGCGGATTAAAGGATTCTATCACGTAAGGACCATTGTATGCCAAAAGCATCTCGGCTGTTGCCTTTGAAACAGCCGAATTACCGGGCATCTCCTTTATCTCGACCAACAGCGGTACTTTTCCGTCTACCGCTTTCAACACGTCGCTAAAGAGAGGTATAGTATCCGACGTGCCCGAAAGCTGCATTTTACAAAGCTCGTCCGCGTCAAACTCGTCAACTCTGCCCTCCCTACCGACAATACGTTCAAGCGTATCATCGTGGAAAACTACCAACGTCCCATCCTTTGAAAGACGCACGTCAAGCTCTATTCCGTAGCCCGCCTCGACAGCCGCGCGGAACGCGCTCATTGAGTTTTCAGCTATTCCCGCACCGTGCAATCCTCTGTGGGCAAATTTTGCGCCCTTGTATTTTTCAATTCCGTTTTTCTTCCCGGGAGCTATCAAAATCAGATATATCAAAAACAGCAACATCGCTGCCCCCAAGGTTATCAAAAGTGCTAATATCCAAGGATTCATATATCCCCCTTAGTCCTCATCCGCGCCAAGGCTTTCGAGTGCCCCCTGCTTTTGTGGCTTTGAATCTCCGTGCTTAACGAAGAACATCGTCACAAATGAGCCCGCCACGAATACCGTAGCGAAAAGGAAGAAGAACACTCTCATGTTTATATCGTAAAGAAAGCCCGAAAGTATCGGCGCCGCTATCTGTGCGGACATAGATGCCGTATAGTAATATCCCGTATATTTTCCCGTATTTCCCGATTTCGCAAGCTCTACTACCTTCGGGAAGGAGTTTACGTTTATTGTAGCCCAGCCGATACCCGCAAGGGCAAACACGGGATACATAACTATTCCACTCATACCGGGAGATATAAAGTTACCCACGAAGAAAGAACCGCCAAGCATTACTATACCGGCAAGTATAGTCTTTTTTCTGCCTATCTTCGAAGCAATAAAGCCAACGGGAATATATGAGGCTATGGCTGCTATCTGCGCAATTATCAGCGTCTTATTGTAATCCATCTTCAAAATGGTAGATGCATATACCGAATATTTACTGGTTATCGAATTATATCCGATATACCACAAGGCAACCGATGCAAGTATCAAAAAGAGAGAACGAAGCTCTGCGCGTCCAAGCCTTGCTTCTTTTTTACCTTCGTTTTCCGTATTTTCGGGAGCATCAAGACCAAGTCTTTCGCTTTCCTCCTCCATCTCCCGCGCCCATTTTTTCTCCTTGACCAAGGTCATAAACAGAATAAAGCCGAGAAGCATAATAGCGCACACGCAAAGCACGTAGCCCGTATATTCCATGTGCTTATTAGCCGAGGTATTGAAAACGATACCGAGCGTCAACACCAAAATTCCACCTGCCGCGCCCATAAGATTGATCACCGCATTTCCCTTTGAGCGCAAGGGCTTCAGCGTAACATCGGGCATGAGAGCTACCGCGGGAGAGCGGAAGGTCGCCATTGATATGAGAACAACAAGAAGAACGCCTATAAAAATGATAAGAGGAAGCGGATTTTCCAGAGTTATCTCAAGCGTTTTTTCCCAGACTGCGCTTATGCTTTCAGCGTTGTCACCTGCGGCTATCATATCCGAGGGAATCGAGTGAAGTCTGATTCTCGCAAGCTGATAATTATCAACGATTGTAAGTGTAATAAAGCTTATTATCGCCGCAACGGTTCCGAAAAGCACGAAGGGCTTACGTCTTCCTAAGCGCGTATTCGTTCTGTCCGAGAGCGCACCGAAAAGCGGCAGCATAAATACTGCCAGAACGTTGTCAAGCGACATTATTACACCCGACAGACTCTGTGACATACCAAAGTGGTTTGTAAGTATCAGTGGCACAATGGCATCGTACGCTTGCCAGAACGCACTGATGAGAAAAAATGCAAAGCCTACAAAAATCGTTCTTTTGTAATTCAGTTTCATAAAACCCCGTCCTTTAAAAAGTGTTTACGTATTTTCTTCTGTTAGCACCGTCTTACTTATATTCTTTGCCGTCTGGCGCTTATGTATAATCGCCGCCAGGGCTAAAGCAAATACTCCCGATATAAGTTTACCCACTATGACTGCTCCTATGTAAGCTGTATTTGCTCCGAGGAAAGCCATGGTAAACGCAAGGTGTCCCGCAAAGGTAAATGCGGCGGATACGGCAAATACCAAATTCAGCAAAACTCCCTTCTTGTCCATATCATTCATCATTCCAAAGATAGTCACGTTGGTCGCGGGTCATGGCACAAAGCCGACAGCCGACACCTCGTTGATATCCGCCGCCTTGTCTACCCTCTGTATAAGTCTTTTGAGGAGCTTTGAAATAATGTATATCAGTGGGAAAGAACCCGTCATTACTATAGCGAAATTAAGACATACGGCAGCACCCTCATCAATGGTCGCAAGCCCCTCTATTACCTCTGTGCCCGTAAGAAATTTTATTATTCCAAGCACAAAAATCCTTGATTTTACTATGATTATGATAGCACACACGACAAATTTTGTCAACCGCTTACATTAAATTTGGCACTTCTCAAATTATTTATGCTATGGGTCAAAAATATGTGCATAAGCTATTGAAAAAAAAGCAAAAATGAGTTATAATATAGAGTGATATATTATATCAAAATGAAGCTTTAGAGGAGGAAGCCATGAAGATAATAGGCATTACGGGGCCTACGGGCTCAGGAAAATCACTTCTGTGTCAGCTTTTTTGTGATATGGGTGTGCCCACAGTAGACGCGGACAGCGTATATCACGATATGCTTCTCCCTCCCTCCGAATGTCTTGACGCGCTCCGCCTTGCATTCGGTGACGGTATTTTCGCTTCTGACGGCAGTCTTGATCGAGAAAAGCTTGGAGCAATAGTATTTAACTCCCAGGAAAAGCTCGATCTTCTAAACTCAACCGTGCTAAGCAGAGTGATCGCAAGGATCAAAGAAATAATTCACGAGCACGAAAAAAACGGACACCGTGCCGTTGCGATAGATGCGCCTACGCTTATAGAATCAGGTTTTCACAAGGAATGCTCGACGGTAATTTCGGTCATCTCTCCTAAAGACATCAGGCTTGAGCGAATAATAGAGCGCGACTCACTCTCTCCCGAGCGCGCACAGCTTCGCATAATGGCTCAAAAGGACGACAGCTTTTATGTAGAAAACTCGGATTTCGTTCTCAACAATACAGGCAACTGTGAACAGCTCAAAAATGACGCTCTTAAGCTTTTTGCAACTCTCGGGCTCATTTAGCCGAAAGGATATTTATGGTACAAAAAACAAAAAAACGCCTTGTCGTAATAGCTATAATTCTCTTATGCGCTATCCTGCTCTCGGTTTTGATAAATCTTGGGATAGGACTCGTACAGAAAATACGTCATCCTATGAAGTATGAGGAATACATAGAAATATACGCAAAGGAATACAATATACCCGAATATATAATTTTATCCGTGATAAACGTTGAAAGCGGGTTTGATCCCAATGCCATATCAAGCGCGGGAGCAATAGGCCTTATGCAGATGCTTCCCTCAACCTTTATCTGGCTATCATCATTTGAGCATCTAAACGAAAATCTGTCGGTAAACGAGCTTTACGACCCAAAGGTAAGCATACGCTACGGGACTTATTATCTGAAATATCTTTTCGAAAAATTTTACGATTGGAACACCGTCTTTGCCGCGTATAACGGTGGCGAGGGCAATGTTGCGAAATGGCTCGCTGACCAAAGATACACAGACAGCAACGGAAGGCTTACGGAAATTCCGTTTCCCGAAACCAAAAAATACGTAAAAAAGATCAATGATAATATCGAATACTACCGTGATACATACTACAATGATTAGGAGAGTTAAACATGAACAAGGATATACTTTACAAAAAGGAAACAGTTTATAAGAAAGCGGGCGACGAGATAACAGAACGTGCTTTCGCTTATGCCGAGGGATACAAAAAGTTTCTCGATAGCGCAAAGACCGAGCGCGAGG
The DNA here is from genome assembly GCA_045534135.1 of Eubacteriales bacterium. Lineage (GTDB taxonomy): Bacteria > Bacillota > Clostridia > Oscillospirales > CAG-272 > HGM12713. The sequence continues at coordinate 3,960 of JAZSJE010000135.1, read as the reverse complement.
CGGTAAAAACTACTATCGACATGCTCGAGGCAAAGGATTTTCGTGAGTATAAATTTGGCGACAAGATAAAAAAGGGCGATCGCCTCTACTACAACAACAGAGGCAAAAATCTCTTTATCTTCACCATAGGTGACGACGGTGCGCGAGGCGGACTTCGAATCACCGCATCTCACATTGACGCGCCCAGAATAGATCTTAAACAGTGCCCTCTCTATGAGGACGGGGGCATGGCGTTCTTTAAAACACATTACTATGGCGGTATCCGCAAGTATCAGTGGGTAGCAACTCCCCTCGCGCTTCACGGTGTAATTATCACCAAGGACGGCGCAACGATAGACGTATGCATAGGAGAGTGCGACGAGGATCCGATATTCTATATCTCCGATCTTCTTCCCCACCTCGGACGTGAGCAGGCAAAGCTTCCTCTCTCGGAGGGCATAAAGGGCGAGCAGCTCAACGTTCTTGTAGGAAATATTCCCGACGGTGAGGAGGACTCTGTAAAGAACGCTGTGATGGCACTGATAAACGAAAAATACGGGATTGGCGAGGAGGATTTCTTCTCCTCCGAGCTTTGCGTCGTTCCCGCGGCAAAGGCAAGAGATATAGGCTTTGACCGCTCGCTCATCGGCTCTTACGGTCACGACGACCGCGTTTGCGCTTATCCCTCGCTCACTGCTATGTTTGACTCGATAGATGAGGGAAACGCTCACTCGCTCATGTGTATTCTTGCCGACAAGGAGGAAACAGGAAGCGACGGTGTCAGCGGCATGCAGAGCGATCTTATGCTTGATATTATAAATGCTATCGCTGAGGCTATGGGTATCTCACCCGCACTTCTCAGAGCAAGCTCCAAGTGTCTTTCCGCAGATGTTTCGGCATGCTTCGATCCCACCTTCCCCGAGGTCTTTGAGAAGATGAATTCAGCTATGATGGGCTGCGGTACTATCTTCACCAAATACACAGGAAGCGGCGGTAAGGGCAGCACAAACGACGCAAATCCCGAATTTATAGCATGGTTGCGTGCCGCTATGGAGAAGGACGGTGTCGTATGGCAGTCGGCTGAGCTCGGACGCGTAGACGCGGGCGGAGGCGGAACGGTTGCTAAATATATAGCAAAGCACAATATTGAAACTATAGATCTTGGAGTACCTGTGCTCGCTATGCACGCTCCTTACGAGGTCGTTTCCAAGGTCGACGTATACGAAACCCACAGAGCTATAAAGGCTTTTTACAATTTTGACCGATAAATTCAAGTTTTAAAGAGGAACCTATGTTAGAAAAACTCAAGGATGCCGAAGGGCGCTATATTGCTATGGAGCAGGAGCTTGCCTCTCCCGATATATTCTCGGACCAGGAAAAATTCACTTCGCTCATGAAGGAATACAAGTCACTGACTCCGGTAATTGAAAAATACCGCGAATACAAATCGGCATCCTCCGAGTATGAGGGGCTGCGCGAAATGCTCGACGATAATCTTGATGTCGAGATGCGTGAGATGGTAAATGCCGAATACAAGGAGCTAAAGCTGCGACTTGACTCTCTTTTTGACGAGCTTAAGATACTCCTTTTGCCCCGCGACCCCAACGATGATAAGAACGTAATGGTCGAGATACGAAGCGGTGCGGGCGGAGAGGAGGCGGCTCTCTTTGCGGGTGTGCTTTACAGAATGTATACCATGTATGCCGAAGCAAGCGGATTTAAGACCTCACTTATGAACGCAAACGAAACCGAGCTTGGCGGATTTAAGGAGATCACCTTTATGATAGAGGGTGACGGAGCCTACTCGCGTTTTAAATTTGAAAGCGGCGTTCACCGCGTACAGCGTGTGCCTGTAACCGAATCTCAGGGCAGAATACAGACCTCTACCGCGACTGTTGCCGTACTTCCCGAGGTTGAGGATGTAGAGATAGAGATAAATCCCGCAGACATAATAATTGAGTCCTGCAAATCAAGCGGTGCGGGCGGTCAGCACATAAACAAGACCGAATCAGCTGTAAGACTCACGCATAAGCCAACTGGAATAGTTATAGAATGTCAGGAGGAGCGTAGCCAGTTCAAAAATCGCGATAAGGCGATGAAAATGCTTAAGACCAAGCTTTACGATATGAAGGTCACCGAGCAAAACGAGAAAATAGCCTCAGACAGACGCAGTCAGGTCGGCACCGGTGACAGAAGCGAAAGAATACGCACCTATAACTATCCCCAGGGCCGCATAACCGACCACAGAATAGGAATGACTATCTTCTCGCTTGAAAGCTTCCTCAACGGAAACATAGGCGCTATGATAGACGCGCTCATTACGGCAGACACCGCCGAAAAGCTAAAAAACGCAGAAGCTCTTTAAAGGAACAAAATGAATACCGAATTTTTTAAGTTGACTTTGGAAGATCCCGACACAGATGCTATTGGCAGATGTGCAGAGATCATAAAAAGCGGTGGTCTTGTCGCTTTCCCCACTGAAACCGTCTACGGACTAGGCGCGGATGCTACCGACAAGAATGCCGCGCGCAAAATATACGAAGCAAAGGGGCGCCCCTCGGACAACCCCTTGATAATACACATTGCAAGACCTGAGGATGCTGAGGACTACGCCCTCACGACCGACACCTACTATGCACTCGCGAGAGCCTTTATGCCCGGTCCCCTTACGGTAATACTGCCTAAAAAGGATACCGTTCCCCACGAGGTAACGGGTGGACTTGACACGGTCGCTGTGCGCTGTCCGGCTCACAAAATAGCGAGAGCGCTCATAAGCGCGGCAGGAAGACCTATCGCTGCTCCCTCTGCGAATATATCAGGCTCTCCCTCCCCTACGTCAGCCGACCACGTGCTGAACGATATGCACGGAAAAATAGACGCAATAATCGACGGTGGAGAATGTGAAATAGGACTGGAATCAACTATAGTGAAGCTTGAAGGCAGCAAGGCTATCCTTCTTCGCCCGGGAGCTATTACAGCAGACGCGCTCGGCTGTGTATGCCAGAGCGTGGAGATCTCTCCTGCGGTCACAGAGGGACTCGCTAAAAACGAGCGTCCGCTTTCACCGGGAATGAAATACAGGCACTACGCCCCCGCCTCGCCTCTCGTGCTGCTTGACGGAGAAGAAGATAAGGTCATAGAATTTCTTCGCAACGCGGCAAAAAGTGAAAGCTGCGCTATTCTTTGCTACACCGAGGAGATACCCGAGCTTAAGGGCGCAAGGTTTATTGACGTGGGCTCAAGCTCCGATCTTGCTACACAGGGACAGCGACTTTTTGGAGCTTTACGTCAGGCAGACACGCTTGGAGCTGACATAATATATGCTCATCTTCCGCCACAGAACGGACTGGGGCTTGCTCTTTACAACAGAATGATAAGAGCCGCAGCTCACACTGTAAAAAAGATCTAAGCAGCCCGATGGGCTTTTCAAGATAAAAATAAGGACGGTAGCCAAATGGCAAAAAAATCATCTAAATTAAGCAAATCAAAAAATACCGGTGAAATAGTTTACGCACCCGCTCAGGCTCAGCTTATAACCGACACCATAGAGAAAAACTATATGCCATACGTTATGAGCGTTATAGTTTCGCGTGCTATCCCTGAAATAGACGGCTTGAAGCCCGCTCACAGAAAGCTTCTTTATACTATGTATAAAATGGGACTTCTTACGGGTAACAGAACGAAAAGCGCAAACGTCGTGGGACAGACGATGAAGCTCAATCCTCACGGTGATATGGCAATATACGAAACTCTCGTCAGACTTACAAGAGGAAACGAGTCGCTTTTGCACCCGCTTATAGACTCCAAGGGAAGCTTTGGTAAGCAGTATTCCTCAAACATGAAGTTTGCGGCATCGCGTTATACCGAGGTAAAGCTTGACAGCTTTTGCGGTGAGCTTTTCAAGGGCATAGACAAGGATGCTGTCGATTTCATAGACAACTACGACAGCACCATGAAGGAGCCCGTGCTGCTTCCCACCAC
>JAZSJE010000248.1:0-3486 GCA_045534135.1 Eubacteriales bacterium | reverse complement strand
CGGCAAGGCTGATCCCTCGGTAGACCTTATTCTCGGCCCCAATATAACCAAATGGCCCGCGCAGTATGAGCTTTCAGACAATCTTCTCGTTAAGCTTGCCGCCGTTATCCGTGACCCCGTTACCACCACCGACGAGCTCATCCCATCTGGAGAGACCTCGTCCTACCGTTCCAACCCGCTCCGTCTTGCTGAATTTGCACTCTCCCGTCGCGTTCCCGAGTACGTAGGGCGCTCAAAGGCTGTCGCAAGCACAGAGGCTGCCCGCAGAAACGGGGAGAATCCCGAGGAGCTTGTAAAAGTTCTTTCGGCAGTAGGAAATGCAGACGAGCTCATGAAGACTACCCAGTTTGGTTCTTGCGTATTCGCAAACAAGCCAGGTGACGGCTCAGCACGTGAGCAGGCAGCATCCTGCCAGAAGGTACTTGGAGGCTTTGCAAATATCTGCTATGAGTTCGCTACAAAGAGATATCGCTCCAACTGTATCAACTGGGGTATTATGCCCTTCACGCTCCCCGAGGGAGCAGCCTTCCCTTACGCCGAGGGAGAATACGTATTCGTCGAGGGCATAAGAAACGCAATTGCCGCGGGCAACGAGGAATTTGACGCAAAGGTCATCAAGTCAGACGGCTCAGTTGAAAGCATCAAGCTCTACGTCAAGGGTCTTACCGACGACGAGCGCGAGATAATACTCGACGGCTGTCTTATGAACTACTACAAGAGCCACTCCGAAAACTAAGTATAAACAGGAGTATACTATGAGATCACGTAAAGACAGTTTTTTCGGTCTTCATTTTGACTTTCACGGAAAGCCCATGAACGGAATTCAGGGCGCAACGCTTAAGGAGGAGGAGATCCGCGAGCTTTGCCGCACCATACGACCTGATTTTATACAGATAGACTGTAAGGGACATCCCGGCTGGGCATCTTACCCATCTAAGATGGGAAACGCATTGCCTGAGTTTGCGCAGGACACACTCGCGCTTTGGCGCAGAGTAACCAAGGAGGAGGACGTTGCGCTCTATCTGCATTACTCGGGAGTTTTCGATATCAAGTACTGCACCGACAATCCCGATCAAAACAGCATTGATGCCAACGGGAACTACGTTCCAGGTGCCACTCGTCCCGACGGCAAGTACGTCGACGAGCGACTTATCCCTCAGCTTTCCGAAATAGCCGAAAAATACGGTGTCAACGGATTTTGGATAGACGGTGAGTGCTGGAAGGTCTCTACCGACTTCCGTCCCGAAACACTCGCAAAATTCGAGGAAGAAACCGGCATTGACCTCGGTGGTAAGCTTCCCGCGACTCCCGAAGATCCCTATTATGAGGAATACCGTGAGTACGGCCGTGAGCTTTTCAGAAGATATCTGCGCCACTACGTAGATACTCTGCACGAAAGATTTCCCAATCTTCAGATAGCCTCAAACTGGGCATTCAGCGATCACATGCCCGAGGAGGTATCGGCAAACGTAGATTTCCTTTCGGGCGACCTTAACCCCGAAAATTCGCTTCACTCGGCACGCTACGCCGCGAGAGCGCTTGCTCAGCAGAATAAGCCATGGGATCTTATGTCCTGGAATTTCCGCTGGAACGTGGCTAATAAGTCCTGCTGTGTGCCGAAGCACCCGACACAGATACTTCAGGAGGCTGCTGCCGTAATTGCTATGGGCGGTGCATACCAGAACTACATTATGCAGTTCAAGGACGGTTCCCCCAATATGTATGAGATAGCAAACATGACAGCTCTCTCGGATTTTGTACGCGCGCGTCAGGAATATTGCTTCCGTAAGGAACCTATACACGAGGCTGCCCTTCTGCTATCTACCTACGACCGCGCACGCGAGCCAGGCGGACTCTATACGAGAAACGGATACGAAAAGATATTCGGACTTACCGCACTGCTCTGCGATATAGGCTGCTCATTTGAGATAATCAGCGAGCACACCCTCAAAAAGCTGTGCAATGAGTTCAAGATGATAGTAATTCCCGAGCTTTATGCAGGCCTTGAGGAGAATACTGTAAGGCTTCTGCTCGACTATGCTAAGAATGGTGGAAAGCTTTTGCTTTGCGGTAAAAATACCTGCCGCATATTTGCCAAGGCAGGTGCGCCATTTGTGGCAGAGGAGCTCCCCGTACATTTTCCCAAGGGCATTATCGCATATGACAACAGCTTTGTTGATGATAAGCCTCATACTAAGGTATACTACTTTATCATGGATAACAACAGATACGAATGCGGCTCCTTATTCAATCCTTGCGCTATAAAGAGTGAGGGAAATACCGTAGCCGAGGTCATTGACTCTATCAGAGATAACGGGCCTGCGCTTTCTGCTATGATCCCCTACGGTGATGGTATTATCGCTACCGTAGGATTTGATGCGGGTACGCAATATCTGGCGGCTCCGCAATATACTTACAGAAATCTCTTTAACAAGCTTATCCATACACTTTATACACCCACTGTAAATCTTGAGAGCGCATGCGGTCTTGTCGAGATCGTTTGCCTTGGCGACAACGGAAGGCTTCTCATTCAGCTTGTAAACGGCAACGGATCTCACGCGGATGTGGCATATGCTACAAACGACCATATCCCGCCCGCGCTTGACATTAAGCTTTCTATCGCTCTTAATAAAAAGCCGGAGGCTCTCGTGCTTCAGCCCGAGGGTCGTGAGCTTGATTTTGAATGGAAAGACAGCAGAGCCTACGTAAGCGTAGAACGTCTGGATATTCATAACATAATCGAAGTAAAATAATAGCTTATTGTAAGCTTTTATAAAAATCCATTAATTTTTCAAACTGTTCGGAGGTATTGAACTATGAAAAAAATCAAAATGACGACCCCACTCGTCGAGATGGACGGCGACGAGATGACCAGAATTCTCTGGCAAATGATCAAGGACGAGCTCCTGCTTCCCTTTGTTGACCTCAAAACCGAATACTATGATCTCGGTTTGGTCGAGCGTGAGAAGACCAAGGACAAAGTAACCTTTGACAGCGCGTACGCAACCAAGAAGTATGGCGTTGCCGTAAAGTGCGCTACCATCACACCCAACAAGCAGAGAGTTGAGGAATACAACCTTTCTGAGATGTGGAAGAGCCCCAACGGAACTATCCGTGCTATCCTTGACGGCACCGTTTTCCGTGCTCCCATACTCATCGACTCTATAAAGCCTGCTGTACGCAATTGGAAAAAGCCTATAACTATCGCCCGTCACGCTTACGGTGACGTTTACAAGGCTACCGAATTCCGCCCCGAGTGTCCCGGAAAGGCAGAGCTTGTATTTACCGCTGAGGACGGAACGACCTTCAGAGAAACTATTTATGACTTTGAGTGCGGCGGAGTGCTTCAGGGTCAGTATAACAAGGACAGCTCGATCGTAAGCTTCGCACATTCCTGCTTCAAGTACGCTATAGACACAAAGCAGGACCTCTGGTTCTCGACCAAGGACACGATCTCAAAGCAGTACGACCAGACCTTTAAGCTGA
>JAZSJE010000255.1:0-13692 GCA_045534135.1 Eubacteriales bacterium | reverse complement strand
CCTCAGAGCTGGTAAGACCGAATATATACATATTGTCCTTGCCTGCCTCTGCCAGCATCTCAACATTTGCTCCGTCAAGTGTACCAATGGTCATAGCACCGTTCATCATAAGCTTCATACAGCCCGTTCCGCTCGCTTCCTTACCCGCCATAGAGATCTGCTCGCTTATCTCGGCTGCGGGAACAAGAGCCTCTGCCATACTTACGTTGTAATCCTCAAGGAATACAACAGCAAGCTTCTTGCTTGCAATAGGATCCTTTTCGATCTCCTTGCCAAGGCAGTATATAAGGTTGATTATTCGCTTAGCATGATAGTAGCCTGATGCAGCCTTTGCTCCAAAGAGGAAGGTTATCGGCTGGAAATCCGCATTGGGATTATCCTTGATATCAAGATAAAGTCCGATGATATCCAGAACGTTAAGAAGCTGACGCTTGTACTCATGCAAACGCTTTATCTGAACGTCGAACATGGAATGCGTGTCGATAAGCTTACCCGTCTTCTTGTACAAGAGATTAGAGAAGTTTATCTTATTCTCATGCTTGATCGCTCTTACGCGCTCAAGAACATCAGCATTGTCCGCAAATTCAGCAAACTTGTTAAGCTCTATGGGATTATGGCGGTAACCCGTGCCGATGGTCTCATCAAGCAATCCAGCAAGGCTGGGGTTAGAGTAGCAGAGCCAACGGCGGTGAGCGATACCGTTGGTAACATTGCAGAACTTCTCGGGATACATAGCAAAGAAATCATGGAATACAGATTTCGTAAGAATATCCGAGTGAAGCTTGGAAACTCCGTTAACTGCATGCGAGCCAACCACGCAAAGGTTAGCCATACGTACCTGTCCGTAGCCGATTATACTCATCTTGGAAATTCTGTTCCAGTTTCCGGGGAAAACGTTCCATGCGTCGCGGCAGAAGCGCTCGTTGATCTCCTTGATAATAGCGTATATTCTGGGAAGCTTAAGACGGAAGATGTCCTCGTTCCACGTTTCAAGCGCCTCGGGCATTACCGTGTGATTAGTATAAGAGCATATCTTGGTAACCATATCCCAAGCCTTATCCCATGTCATAAAATACTCATCAATAAGTATTCTCATAAGCTCGGGGATACAAAGCGCAGGGTGTGTATCATTGATATGGACCGCAACCTTCTCCGCCAGATTATCTATTCTTCCGTAAACAGCCATGTGGTCACGGATTATGCTCTGACAAGAAGCGGAAACCATGAAATACTGCTGTGAAAGTCGCAAAAGCTTTCCTTCGATGTGATTATCCGAGGGATAAAGCACCTTGGATATAGTTTCAGCGTTTGTGCTTTCCTCTACCGCTCTTGCGTACTGACCCTGAGTAAAGAGGCTCATATTAAAGCTTCTTATATCTCTTGCCTTCCACAGACGGAGCTGGCATACAGCCTTACTGTCCGCACCCGATATCATCATATCGTAAGGAACTGCCTCTATCTCCTCCGCGTTATCGTAAATAACCTCAAGATGTCCGTCACGCCACTCCTCGCGAACGCGTCCGCCCATCTTTACGTGGTAGATACGGTCGGTTCTGGGAACCAGCCATACCTCTCCGCCGGGGAGCCAGATGTCGGGAAGCTCTACCTGTATTCCGTCAACTATCATCTGCTTGAAAAATCCGTATTCGTAGCAGATCGAAAATCCTGTTGCGGGATAATCAAGAGATGCAAGTGAGTCCATAAAGCAAGCGGCAAGTCGTCCAAGACCTCCATTGCCAAGACCTGCGTCGGGCTCACATTCAAAAAGATCATTAAGCTCTACGCCGTAATCCTTAAGGGCCTCTCCGTAGGTTTCGGAAAGTCCGAGATTACACAGATTGGTCTTAAGAGAGCGTCCGAGAAGGAATTCCATACTCATGTAGTAAACTCTCTTGGCGCCTGTCTTGTTGACCTCGTGCTTAAAGTCGTTTCTCTTTGAAGAAAGCATGTCTCTGATCGTCATAGCAACAGCCTTATACATCTGATCACGGGATGCTTCCTCAGGCGTGCAGCCGAAATATCTTGACAGCTTTATTTCAATGTTTTCTTTTACCTGTGCTTTGTTGAGTGCTAAATTTTCCATTGGTGGTTTGGTCCTTTCTGTTTGCAACAGCGGTATTCTTTTTCACCTGTTGCCGTGATTATTATTTCAATCATCCCAAAGAGGAGCGTACATCTGCAGATATTTTGCCGCAGAGCTCTTCCATGAGAAGTCGATATTCATTATTTTTTCTACGAATCTTTCGCGAAGATCCTCATTCTTCCAAAGCTCTATCGCCGCAACGGTCCTCTCCGCAAGCTCATAGGAATTATAGTTTGCAAAGGTAAATCCGTTACCCTCGATAACGTCACCGTTAAGCCAGTATCCCTTGATAGAGTCGTAAAGTCCTCCCGTTTCTCTTACAACGGGGATAGCTCCGTATCTTGAGCATATCATCTGCGAAAGACCGCAGGGCTCGCTCTTGGATGGCATAAGGAAGATATCGCTCGCCGCATAAATTCGCTTGGAGAGATCTCTGTCATATGTGATAAGGGCTCTTACCTTATTGGGATAAGCAGCTTCAAGACCTCTGAAGAAATTCTCGTACTCTGCCTCTCCCTTTCCCAAAACAACAAGCTGAACGTCCTTTTGTCCGATAAGCTTATAGATCATCTGGGATATTATATCAAGACCCTTATGCGATACAAGACGTGTGATAATAGAGATCACGGGCACGTCTTCTCTTTCGGGTAAGCCCATCTCACGCTGAAGCGCCTTCTTGTTCTCATATTTCTTCGAAAGCTCTCCCGCGGTATAATTCTGTGCTATCGCCTTATCGTTTTCGGGGTCATAATAGTTATAGTCTATACCGTTGAGTATTCCCGAAAGCTTATCTGTGCACGTGCGAAGTATTCTGTCAAGTCCGTGAGCGTACTCCGCAGAGCATATCTCCTCAGCGTATCTCTGGCTGACAGTGGTAACTCTGTCAGACGATACGATAGCCGCCTTCATAAGATTTATGCATCCGTCGTATTCCACAGTGCTTATAGCACCGTATCCCAGCTCGAATACGTCACCCAATATCTCAAAGCCGTACTTGCCCTGATACTCGATATTATGAATGGTAAATACAAATTTAACCTTTTCGTATCCCGGTACCTGACGGAATTTTTGATTTATATAAACGGGAACAAGTGCGGCAGACCAGTCGTGCGCATGAATAACGTCAGGATAATAGCCCACAAGTCTGGGAAGCTCAGCCGCCGCCTTACAGAAGAAAGCATATCTCTCGCCCTCATCACCGTATCCGTACAGCGCGCCTCTGTTAAAGTAGTATTCGTTGTCTATAAAGTAGTAGGTAACCCCGTCCTTTTCAAGGCTGTATATACCGCAGTAGAGATTTCTCCACGAAAGGCTGATATAGCCCTCGTAAAGCTTGGTCATTTTTGCTCTCCACTCCTTGGATATCGAGCCGTAAAGAGGTGTAACCACTCTTACGTCGACATCACCGCGGCTTTCCTCAATTATTGCAGCAGGCAAAGAACCGAGAACATCTCCAAGTCCTCCCGTTGCCGCAAAAGGCATTACCTCAGCGCCGACAAACAATAATTTTTTCATACTTAATTCCTCTCTTTGACAAAAAGCTTAGACCATTGCGCCCTTGGAAATGAAGAAGGGCATGCTCTCGTGTCCCGAAAGAACTCTGTTGTTTCGTATAACAACGTTCTTATCGGTTATAACGCAGTTGAGAGAAACATTAGTTCCCGTAAAGGTATCCTGAAGAAGAATAGAATTCTTTACAACAGTTCCCTTACCTACGTGAACTCCTCTGAATATTATGGAGTTTTCAACAACTCCCTCTATAACGCATCCGTCAGCTACGTAGGAATTAGTCACCTTAGAGCCGTTTGCATAAACGGTAGGTGCGGAGTTACGAAGCTTTGTGTATACAGCTCTTTCAGCATTGTTAAAGAGTCCTTTGCGAATGTCAGGCTTAAGAAGCTGCATAGATGCCTCGAAGTAGCTCGCAAGCGAGGTGATATGCAGATATACGCCGTTGTAATGATAGCAATTTACTCTGGACGTACCGAGTCTGCCAACAAGAAGCTGTTGATAGAACTGCTTGTACCCGTGTGCTATTGCTTCCTCAATGATTCCAAGCAAGAAAAGTCTGTTAAACACCATAATATTGGTGCTTACCTCTACGTTTTCCTCACCGCCTCTGTAAGCAACGATATCGGTAGCCATTCCGTTTTCGCCAACAGTGATCTTAGCTACTCCCTCGCTGGGAAGCTTATCTGCCGCAAGGCAGGTTCTGGTTACTATGGTCATATCTGCGTTTTTAGCCTTATGATCTTCTATAACATCGTTGAGGTCAAGGTTGCAGATAAAATCACAATCAGAAAGTACTATGTGCTCCTCGGTGCATCTGGATATGAAGTTAGTCACACCCATAAGTGCCTCAAGTCTGTTTCGGTAAAGCTTATTGCTGCCGCCATCGTAGGCAGTGATGAACGGGGGAAGGATTTTTATACCTCCCGAGCGTCTTGCGAGATCCCAGTCCTTACCCGTACCTATATGGTCCATAAGTGACTGGTAGTTATTGTGAGCTATAATTCCAACCTTAGTAATTCCCGAGTTGACCATATTGGAAAGCGGGAAGTCTATAAGACGGTAACGGCATCCAAAGGGTAATGAAGCCATGGTTCTTACGCTTGTAAGCTCGGGTATCTCTGCGTTGTGAATGTTAGAAAATATCAATCCTGCTACTGCCATTATCTTACGCCTCCTTCTTAAGATCAGAACTGTTTGAGATCATTTGGTCATCAGCTATAACAAAGTCCTCGGGAACAGCTATACCCGTACCTACAACGGTTATTCCCTTTGCTTCCGCTCTGTCTTTTCCTATAGCTGCATTCTTTCCGACCGTAACGTTTGAGTCAAGTATTGAGTATATAACTCTTGCGCCTTCTTCGATAACGCAATCGTCCATAATGACCGCGTCCTCAACCGTCGCACCGGGCATTACCTTAACACCCGCGCCAAGAACCGAGTTACGTACAGTTCCGTATATTTCGCTTCCTTCGGTAACGCTACTGTTTTCAATAATCGCTTCGCTTCCTACGTACTGGGGCGCGTGAGCGTCGTGTCTGGAATAAATTCTCCAGCTCTCGTCCATTATGTTAAGCGCGGGCTCCTCACCAAGAAGGTCCATATTTGCTTCCCAAAGAGAAGCGATAGTTCCAACGTCCTTCCAATATCCGCTGAAGGAGTAGGCGCAGAGCTTTTCACCGTTGGCAAGCATTGCGGGAATTATGTTCTTTCCGAAGTCGTTAGAGCTGTTCGGGTCTGCGGCGTCCTCGATAAGATACTTAAAGAGACATTCCTTGGAGAATATATAGATACCCATAGAAGCCTTTGTACTGTCGGGATTTTTGGGCTTTTCAGCAAACTTGAAAATTCTTCCGTCATCGTCAACGCTCATTATACCGAAACGGCTTGCCTCCTCGATCGGAACGTCTATGACCGCGATAGTGCAATCAGCACCGCTCTGCTTGTGGTAGCTGAGCATCTTATCGTAGTTCATCTTGTAGATGTGGTCACCCGAAAGTATGAGAACGTAATCGGGAGAATAAAGGTCTATAAACTGAAGATTCTGGTATATAGCATTAGCTGTTCCCTTATACCAGTCAGCTCCGTTCTTTCCCTGATAGGGGGGAAGTATTTTTACACCGCCAAACGCTCTGTCAAGATCCCAAGGAAGTCCGTTTCCTACGTAATCGTTGAGCACGAGAGGCTGATACTGAGTCAAAACACCTACCGTATCAACTCCCGAGTTGATACAGTTGGAAAGGGGAAAATCTATTATACGGTACTTTCCGCCGTAAGATACAGCGGGCTTTGCCGTCTTTTCGGTCAACGCATACAGACGGCTTCCCTGGCCTCCTGCCAGGAGCATTGCAACACACTCTTTTTTCTTAAACATATAATCCTCCGTTAATTCATACGATATCCGTATTTTTCTCTGTTTGTCCGTGTTGAAATTGGTCTTGCTTGATCTTGAATACTTTCACTGTGTTTATTTAGTCTTGCGCTTGCGTGTTTTCTTTGTCGGAGATCTCTTAAGAACAGTCATTCCGCAAGGCGGAACTCTGAGCCTTACGGACTTTTCAAATCCGTGCGCCCATACGTCCTCGGTCTTGATGACCCCAGTATTGATAACTCCGCTTCCACCGAAGCGCTCGTCATCGGAATTTATTATCTCCTCATAGTTGCCCTGCGGCACACCGAGGCGAAAATCCTCGCGCGCTACGGGAGTAAAGTTTATAAGTACGACAAGCTCGCTTCCGTCCCGCGCGATTCTGCGGTAGGATACGATGCTCTGTTCGTTGTTGTTGGCATCTATCCATGAAAATCCGTCCCATGAATCATCCACCTGCCAAAGCTCGGGAGAAGCTATATAAAGCTGATTTAGCTCAGCAACGTAGCGTTGGAATTTCGCGTGCGTTTCGTAGTCAAGAAGGAACCATTCGATCTCACCCTCGTAATCCCATTCTCTAAACTGTCCTATTTCCGAGCCCATAAAGAAAAGCTTCTTTCCCGGATGCGTCATCATATATCCGTAAAAGGCTCTTGCACCCGCGAACTTCTGCCAATAATCTCCCGACATCTTGTCAAGGAAGGATCTCTTGCCGTGTACCACCTCGTCGTGTGATATCGGCAGCGCGTATCGCTCGCCAAACGCATAGGTCAATGAGAAATTTATCTTATCGTGATGATACTTTCTGTAAATGGGATCAAGCTCCGCATAAGAAAGCGTATCGTTCATCCATCCCATATTCCACTTCATATCGAAGCCAAGTCCGCCGTTGTCAAAGGTAGTAACATTTGCCCACGCGGTCGACTCCTCGGCTATCATAAGCACATCGGGATAAAGCCCCTTGACGTGCGAATTGAGCTTGCGGAAAAACGCTATCGCCTCATAGCAACGGTTACCGCCGTCCCTGTTTGGCACCCATTCACCGGGTCGCTTGTCATAGTCGAGATAGATCATCGAAGCAACCGCGTCTACCCTGAGCGCGTCTATATGAAATTCCTTTAGCCAATAAGTCGCACTCGAGATAAGGAAGCTTTGGACCTCCTCTCTGCCCACGTCAAATCTACGCGTGCCCCAACCCTCGTGCTCTATTCTGTCCCAGCCCTGATATTCGTACAGAGGCTTTCCGTCGAATTCAAAAAGTCCGTGTCTGTCCTTCGGGAAGTGAGCGGGTACCCAGTCAAGGATAACTCCGATCCCCGCCTCGTGCATCTTGTCCACAAATGCTCTGAACTCATCGGGAGTGCCGTATCGCGAGGTAGGAGCGAAATAAGAGGTTACCTGATATCCCCACGAGCCGTCAAACGGATGCTCTGTAACCGGGAGCAGCTCAATATGCGTATATCCCATCTGCTTTACGTACGGAGCAAGCTCGCGCGCAAGCTCTGTGTAAGAGAGTGGGGTTCCGTCCTCATGGCGCCGCCACGAGCCAAGATGAAGCTCGTATATATTCATGGGCTGTCTGTAGAAATCAGGAGCTGTCTTTTCTCTGAATTTCAGCCATCCAATATCCTTCCAGCCATAATCACTCGGATCGCAAATCACCGACGCGGTTTCAGGCGGAAGCTCTGCGGCAAATGCATAGGGGTCCGCCTTGTAGTGAACCTGTCCGCACCCGTATATCTTGTACTTATACCTATCACCCGACTTTACAGAGCCATCGCAAACCTCAATTTCCCATATGCCGCCCTCGGTAATACGGTTCATTGGCAAGCTTTCGCTCCATGCGTTAAAGTCGCCTGCAAGCAAAACACTATCCGCATTAGGTGCCCAGACGCGGAAAACGTATCCGCTCTCTGTCTTATGGGCTCCCATATACTCGTATGCAAAATAGTTGGTGCCTTGGTGAAACAAATAAGACGCCATATCGTTATTTCGTTCCATACTTTTTTGAGCTCCTTCCGTTTTTATGTAGACCGTCAGTTATACTCTCCGTAATATATTATCTCGTCAGGGAAACACATTCCAAGCTTTTCTCTGGCAATACGTATTTTGAATTCATCATCCAAGGGAGCATCTACCATATACTCAAGCCGCTGAATATTGTCCTTAAGATCGGCTATGTATTCCTCGTTTTCCACCTTCTCGTCCATTGCCTCGTTATACTGCATCATGCTCCAGAGAAAATAGACTATTGAAAAGATCAGAAGCAACGCAAGAAAGACGGCTATTGCGGTATGGGCTTTGCTCTTTTTGGCTTTCAGATATTTATTTTTTGCCACACCGTCACCTCTCTTTTTTGTTTTGCTCTCCTTTATTTAAAAAACCATTTTTTGCCATTTCAAAAAGATAAACTTCTTCTCTTACATTATACAACTTTTCTCTGCGTTTTTCAAGAGTAAAACTATACAAAAAAACAATTTTCTTAACTGTTTTCGCAATAAATTTACTAAATTTCAGGAAGGGATATCCAAATACTATAAAAAATGACAAAAATAGATATTTTATACCGAGAACAAGCGGCTCCAATATTCCCATAACGAGCCTTCCTACGGTATAGTAATAGGCTAAAAATCCCAAAACTGCACCTACAAGTCCAAAAAAGCGAAAGCTTCCGCTATTATAGCTGTAATTCAGTACAATTATCCCGACCGCGCCAAACAGCACGCTCAGGGTGTCCCCTATAAAAATTACTGCTTTTAAGGCAACTCCTACCCGTTCCCTTTCCTTGAGCGTTACAGGCTTATTGACTATTGGTAAGTGAAGCTGTGACATTCTCTTGTAAGCGCGCTTAGAATATCTGATCCCGAGAAACACTCTTATCACTCTGTTTATATCGTAGAACACTCCCACCACGGTGCCAAAGAAAAAGGAATAGAGCAAAAGCCACGCCATCAATACAGGCGATATTTCCATACATTACCTCGTACGTCTGCCAAACAGTCCTCTTTTTTGTTTTTCGATATCGTTTGCGTAATACGCCCCGTTTATCTTTCCCGAAAGGCTGACGATACCTCTTTCTGTATCTAACGCACCTATTTTTATTCCGCTCCCCTCAACAAAGAGCTCACCGTCGACGGTTTTAAAGCGTGCGCCCTCGTCATCAAAATTTATTACCTCCTCTACTCCGCAAACGCTCATGCTTTGCCTTGCTCTGATCACAATTTCGCTTCTTGCTTTATCCTTAGATGCCTCTGCCATATAAAAAACCTCCGCATACTCATTCTTAGAAACGATCTACAAATGAATTTTATGCGGAGATCCTATTGCTTATTCTTTTTGCTCTGTGACTATTCTTCAATAACCTCATACATAGCTGACGCATCAGCCTTGGCAACCGTTTCCTTTATTACGAGAACTCTTATCTTGAGAGTCCTCTGCCCAAAGGTTATTTCCAATATGTCACCCTCTTTTACATCATATGATGCCTTTGCCCTTCTGCCGTTTACAAATACGTGCTCAGTGTCACAGGCATCGTTTGCTACCGTACGGCGTTTTATTATTCTCGACACCTTAAGGTATTTATCAAGTCTCATATTCCTCCAAAAAAGAATGGGCGAACATTCGCCCATTCCCGTGTAACTTCAATTACTTGTTAACTGCGTCCTTAAGTGCCTTACCAGCAGTAAATGCGGGAGCCTTGGAAGCTGCGATCTTTATGGTCTCGCCGGTCTTGGGGTTGCGACCATCTCTTGCTGCTCTGGTCTTTACCTCGTAGGTACCGAAACCGATGAGCTGTACCTTATCACCAGCTGCGAGAGCCTCTGTGATAGCTTCGTTCATAGCGTTAACCGCTGCCTCTGCCTGTGCCTTCTTCAAACCAGTCTTTGTTGCTACTACGTCGATAAGCTGTGTCTTGTTCATAATATTTTACCATCCTTCATTTATTTTTGGGCAGAGCCCTTATTTACAAGGATATTATATCACATATTTTCAGCAATTTCAATAGTTTATTTCATATTTTTTAAGATTTTTTATCATTTTTAGCTTGTTTTTCCTTGTTTTTATCCCAGATAGCATCAAGTTCAGGCATAGTCAGCTCATTTATATTTTTACCATCGGTTATTACCGCGTTTTCAACTGCCTCAAAGCGATCTATAAACTTTTCTGTTGCCTTACTCAGGGATAGCTCTGGCTCTACGCCTATCTTGCGGCAAAGAGAGGTAAGAGTCAACAAAAGATCCCCCATTTCCTCCTCGACATCACTATGTACACCAACAGCAAGTGCTTCCTCAAGCTCGGCAAATTCCTCCTTCACCTTTTCCATGACCGACGCGGCATCGGGAAAATCAAAGCAGGATGCCTTTTTGCCGACCTTCTCTGCTCTCATAAGTGCGGGAAGCATCGGCGGAATAGCACGCAGCTTATCGGTAACAGTTCTTCTGTCCTTTTCCTCGCTCTTTATCTTCTCCCAATTCACAAGCACCTTATCAGACGTATCGGCTACCACGTTTCCAAAAACATGAGGGTGGCGGTGTATAAGCTTCACACAGACATCGTTAGCGACGTCATTCATCTCAAATCTGCCCACCTCGCGCTCTATCTGAGCGTGGAACGCGACCTGTAACAATACGTCACCAAGCTCCTCACGCAGAAGCTCAGGATCTTCCGTATCTATCGCCTCTATTACCTCGTATGTTTCTTCTATAAGATCCTTGCGTATGCTCTTGTGATCCTGCTCCCTGTCCCAAGGGCAGCCCTCCTCTGAGCGAAGCACCTCTACTACCGTTACCAGATCGTCAACGTTATAAGAATTTTTCTCAAGCAGCATCTTTTTCTTTTCCAGAACCGTCATTTTTATTAACCTCTTTTTCGTTTTAATCTTCTTCTGTTTAAAATTTTATTTGCACCGGGTATCAGCGCCAGATCTGCCGCGCTCACACTCCCTACGCAAACGGAAATACAAATATATATCAAGGCAGCAGCTGCCACCGAGATCGCCAACGCAATATATTCAAACGTCCATCTGCTTACCCACACGTAAGCAGCCACTGCGCCCCCAACTGAAAGAGCGGATGCCGCAAGTGGCTTAAAAAACACTGTTTTTATGCTGAATAGCATTCCCGCCTCGTGCCTCATAAACCAAAGATTCAGTGCAGTAACCACTACACTGCATACCAAGCTCCCTATCGGAGCGCCTAATGCGCCAAAGCGATCATCACCTATCAGTAAATAGGACGTTACAAGCTTTACCGCCACACCCACCGCCATAGAAATTATGGGAAGCAAAACCTTTCGGTAAGATTGAAGGATCGCGTTTGTAGTCGTAATAAGACAGGAAAATACAACCGAAATGCCAAGCACGGAAAGAAGTGGAGCGGATATTTCTATCGCCTCATTCTGTGAGAAAAACAAAAGCTCAAGCACCTGTCGCGAGAAAACGGCAAGACCTAATGACGCGGGCAGGGCAAAAACGGCGGTAATACGCATCGCGTTTTCATTTATAGCTCTCTGCTCAGCAACGCTTCCCCTCTCAAGCGCCGCGGAAAGCGAGGGCACAAGTGCCATTGACACGGGCGTTATCAGTGCGGGAATAAGGCTGAATACAGGCACAGCAAGCGTGGTATACGCTCCGTATATCTTGTTTGACTCGGCAACCGATACGCCTATGTCCTGCAATCTGCGCATAATAAGTGTCATATCAATTATACGCGTAAGCCCCATTACCAGCGCTCCTAACGTAATTGGAAAGGCTATGCGAAGAAGGCTTTTCAGCGCTGTGTCCGCACGCTTCTTCTTTACACTGCTCTTATCATCCGACAGGAATATGCCATGCTTTTTTCGCGCGAAGAAAAGATATACAAGCGAAAGCAACGTACCTACTGTTATACCAAATATCGCAAAGGCTGATACAGCGTACACTCCATAGCCTTTTTTTATGGCAAATAACGCAAATAGCACACCCAATCCAAGCTTTGAGAGAGCCTCTATAAGCTGAGAAAGGGCGGTCGGCACCATATCTCCAAACCCCTGACAGTAGCCTCTGACAGCACTCGCAAGACAAATAAAGAACAGTGCGGGAGCAATAGCCAATATAGAAAGATAGGAGTCGGGATTCCCTATAAATTGGGAAAATCGGGAAGCAAAGATCATCATCGCAACGGCACCGCAGGCTCCGATCACACAAAACAGCCTTAGCGAGGTTTTGAATATTCGTTTTATTTCTGCGATATCTCCGCGCGCTCTTGCCGCTGATACGAGCATGGAAAGTGCCACAGGAAGCCCTGCCGTGGATACAACGCACAAAAGAGCGTATATCTCGTAAGCGGAATTAAAGTATCCCATTCCCTCAGCGCCGAGCAAGGAAAGCATAGGTATCTTAAAGGCAAGACCTATTATTTTCACAATTAAAGTAGAGAGCGAAAGCACCATAACTCCTGACATAAAGCTCTTTGCTCCGCTCTCATTTTTTATTTTTTTGTCTTCTTTCAAGACCACACCACCGTTCAGCATACAAACTTTCGTTTATAGTTTATTCCAAACGCGAAATTCATATACCTATGGCTGTGCTTTTTATCAGACAAATTCGCAGTAGAGCATTCCCTCCTCTATAAACTCACGGGATATTTCCTCTACGTCTGCTATTTTTTGAAGTATTCCGAGAGCTATCGGATAGCGCTCGTCGCTCTTATCCATTTTGCCTATTATATCAACAAGATAAGGCTTAAGCACACCTATCTCATATTCCATAGACGAGCTGACAGTGTAATCCGTATTCCCCACGTACGGAAAAATATTTTTCTCCTCATTTTCTCTTACGCTCTCCCAAAGCATAAGCGTAAACTCCGGTGAGCTGGAGCGAAAATGATAGTCGCGCACCAACCTTCTCATAAGGCGAAGCTCGTTAGGCTCAAATACCTGACCCGAGATCTTAACGCTTTCCATAGGCGCGATATAAATACTTGCCGAGCCGTGCTCAGAGAGCATTTCTATAACGTTTGGATAATTTGCCTGTATGCCCTCAAAGATAAATATGTCATCATCGTCTATAGTCATACTTCTGTATCCGACCCTACGTCCCTCTACAAAATCAAATATGGGACAGTGGACCTCCTCAGAGTCAAATATCTCCTTGGCAAAGGTCCTGAGCGCTTCACAGTCGATAGTTTCGGGCGAGTCGTAATCCAGCCCCTCTATTCCATTTTCACGCGCGTTTCTCTCAAGTATTTCCTTGTCATAAAAGAAATCGTCGATGGATACCACGTGCGCTCTTTTTCCGTATCTTGAAAAAAGCTCGATAAGTATCCGCGCGGACGTAGTCTTACCCGAGCAGGTAGGACCGAAAAGTCTTACTATCCTCAGGTGTCGGTTTTTACAAATATCCTCAGCGACGGCATTGAATTTCATGGAAAAACGCCTCTCGCATGCTTTTATCCATTCCGCATGGTCTTTTTTCTTGTTATAATCAGACATAGATCCTCCTTGCTAAAGACGCACGGAGCACAAAAAAGTCAAGACCTCAAAGCATTCCGTGTTCAGTATAAAACCGAATTGCCGCCTGGGCAAACGCCTCATTTTTGTCTTCTATTAGATATTCGTATGGATATTTCTGGTGAAATAGACGTTCTATTTCACGTTTGTTGCAGCAATTGCCCGTATTATCGACCAATTTTCCAACCGCACCCGCGCCGGCTGCAAAAATCGAGTGTATCTCCTCCATCATATAGATGTTGTA
>JAZSJE010000241.1:0-2039 GCA_045534135.1 Eubacteriales bacterium | reverse complement strand
TTCTACGACATTTCCTGCCACCGTTTCAAAGCCATAAGGCAATCCATTTAATTCACCCTCAAAATCTTTTACAATATTGGGGCAGATTATATCTTCGTTAACAAAATGATCGCTTGCTTGATATGCCTTGAGATCGTCAATATATGCCACGAATCTCGACTCTGTACTTGCAACTATTCTTGCTGTAGTATAGCTCATATAGGGAGCTGTACCTTTTTCTTTACCCCAATAGTTTGTACTTACAAATCGAAGTTCACCGTTAACGAATATCTTAGTCAAAGTCTCCTTCTTTGTAATATCGAGGAGATTGTGCTCTATTCGAATGGTGTTCCACTCGTACGCATTGATTTCTCCGTCAAAGGTATTTTTTATACACGGACCTAAAGCAGAAATATCTCCAAGCTTAAGCTTTCCGTCAGCAGTAACATCAACCGTAAGAATATATGCCCTGCCTCCGGTTGCTATCAAATTAAACGCAATGCCCCTGATCTCCTCTTTTATATCTTGCTCCTCGAACATAACCTTGAATTCAAGAACAAGCTTGTTAGCGGTTTTTGCGTTTTGTGCAGCAAGTTGTATCTCCGTACCGCCGTTTGCATCGTATTTTAAGCATTGATTCTCATCGTTATATGGGTCATACTCAACTGTAAGAGAGCCTCTCTGCGGAACTAACTTTCTTATACCGGCATCTAATGGAACATTGCCTACTGTATTTTCCTCATATTCAAAATCTAATGCGCTTACTTCGGACCAATCCGTTTTTTCCTTAACGATTGGAGAAAGCTTGGATATTACGTTTCCAAAAACTAAAAGGTCAGAATATCCAAACGGAAAGATCGCCTCGGCATCAGTAATACCAAGAGCAGAGAAAATATTATTATAGGTAGAAGTAAAGGCCGCCTGTCCTCCGGAAATATCTCCCTCTATTGTCCCGGGAACGGCAAGGGGCAAGCCTGCGCTTGATGCTTGAACTGCTCCCCAAAGGTAACCGTATGAGCCGTCCGGCTTTCCAAACATTGCAATTTTTTTCGTTGTAACCTTAATAAGCTCGGGGGCTTTTTCCTTCATCAATCGACAGATGTTCTCATATTCCTCCGCAGTGCCGAATTTCCTTGTATTTGAAATAAGCGCTCCCATACTGCTCCAAGGATTCATAACATCAACCGAAACGTTTGGTAAATCTCCTCTGTCGTCTGCCCAATCAGATCCGTCGCTATATATTCCTATATAACCACACATATATGCAGCGCACTCAAAGGCCTTTTCTTTATAGTTCATCTCTATTCCGAGCGTGTTGTAAAGAATTGATATCTTCATAAGACCGTTGACTGCATAATAATTTGCATCGCCGTTCTCAACGCTGAAATTCGACCAAAGTCCATTTTCCGGGATCTGCCAACTATCGAAATATCTTTTTACAATTTCTACATATCCACCGTCGGCAATTCCGTCGTAGTTTTTATCATATAGCTCACCATTTTTAAGTGCCATCTTCTCGCGCTCTAATATCTGGCTTTGAATACCCTGAATCGTACTTCCTACGCTGTAGGATTCTTCCCTAATTGTTAACTCAAAGGATTTTATATAGCTCTCCCATGCTGTCAAGTCGGCAAGCTGATAAATACCGGTCCATTTTGAAGCCGTAGGAACTATTTTTGAAACCGCACTTACAGAAGAATCCTCAAGTCTTCCTACAAGCGCTGTCTGAATTGCACCGGGAGCGCCGTATTTTCCATTAACCCCGTTTGGAGTGTCCCAATAAGGCTTTGTTCCGCACATTTTTAAAAGCCTCGTTGCCCAACCGAGATCTCTGCCGAGACGACGCTCATTTACGTTAGCTCCCCATTGAGGATGATAGAAATATCCGTCAGCATCAGACTGACAGGACAAAACGAAGGCTGCAATCTCGTACTTCATTGAAGCAGGAAGATTTGCAATTGAGAATGAATCGCTTGAAGACATTCCGGACTGGCAAAGAAACTTGAAAACTTCCGCTGTCGATTCAAGATCTATTCCGTATCCGACCGTATCCCTGGCAG
>JAZSJE010000097.1:0-2059 GCA_045534135.1 Eubacteriales bacterium | reverse complement strand
CTGCAAGCTCAGCAGCCAAAATATTCTCCCGTTCACGAAGCGAGCGACTTTTCTGATTCGACGTCTCTAAAGAAGAATAAACACAAATAAAAGTGAGGAATAAAATGGTATCAGTCAAAAAGAGAACTTGGATATTGATGGCAATAGCGCTTGCGTTTACCTTCAATCCCAACGTTGCTATAATTGATCCTCTCCCCGATATTTTCGGATATATTCTGATGAGCGTTGCGCTGACTAAGCTTTCTATGCTCAGCCAGACCTTGGACGATGCCAAGCGCGCCTTTGAGAAAATGATCCTTATAGACGGCGGAAAGTTTTTGGCTATAATATGGATATTCGGTATGGAAGCGCTCAGCGAGCGTAATACCTCTATGCTCGTGTGGTGCTTTGTGTTTGCTGTGCTTGAGGGAATTTTCCTTATTCCGGCGTATATAAAGCTCTTTAAGGGTATTTCGGAGCTTGGTGATTTCCACCCTAATACTACGATACATACAAAGCGCAGAGGAAGACTCAGCTATACCGAAAAGATAAGAAATTGCGCTATAGCCTTTGTGTGCTTTAAGGCGTTTATGAACGTTTTGCCCGAGCTTTCAGTGCTTGGAGATTCCTCGAACGTTGAGATGGTCTATTCGAACAGCCTTTACAGATATATAGGAGTTATCAGAGGCTTCTGCTTTATCCCTGTGCTTATTTTCGGTATAGTCTGGCTCGTAAGACAGATAAAATATTTTAAAAGACTTTCGCGCGACGCGGAGCTTAATAATTCGCTCGAGGAAGCTTATTCCACAAAGGAAAGAGTGCGAAAGGGACTGTTTATTAAGAGCAACGTGAAAACAGCGTGCTGGTTTATGCTGATAGCGGCAATTTTTACGCTTGACATAAGGATCGAGCGTGCGAATATTCTTCCCGACTTCTTAACTGTGGCAATATTTATCCCCGTATTCATATATTTTGGAAGATCCTCTCAAATAAAGAAAAAGGGAATTAATATATGCATAGGAATATATGCTGTCGCGGCTCTTATCGCTTATATCCTCGAGGCATATTATGTTGATACCTATACATACAATGCTATGAATAAAAATTCGGATGCGCTTACCGCGTATTTACTGTGGGTATTTGCGGTAGCACTTCAGGGTATTATATTTATATGCTTGATCTCGATAATGTTCAAAGAGATAAAAAAGGTCATTTGCGAGCACACGGGATATATTAAGGGTAAAGAGATACACGTGTCGGGCGAGGAGGAGCGTATAGCGACAGTACATAAGGAGCTTAACAAAAACTTTACTGTTGCGCTCAATCTGGCAATGGCATACGTTTTGTCGGATATGATATATTCACTCTACGGAGCTTTCTACGCATTCATCAACGTAAACCTTGGATTTCTCAACGTTGTAAATTTTGCTTGCGGACTTTTGTTCGTGGGATTTCTCGCGAGAGCGCTCAGAGAAATGAAGGAAGCTGTAGAAATAAAGTACATGCTTGATTAAAAAAAACAAAATTGCTCTTGCAAAATAAATAAAAATGTGTTATACTATGTGAGTGCCCGAGAGGGCAGAAACAGCGTGAGCTGTGAAATAAGGCCATACTAGCCGGGGAATTAGCGGAGCCCTGTACCTGAAATCCGCTACAGCAGGGGGGAATCCCTTTCTTGAGGATTAGATCAAAACGGTCTGAGCCGTGCCTGCTGCGTTGAAGAGCGGGTCTTGCGCAATCGGGAATTGTGAACCATCTCAGGTGGGGAAGCAAGCAGCATTAAGCAGTCTCCCCGATGTGCCGTGAGGTAGCCTGCTCCGAGCAGAAGGTACGGAGATCGCGTGGCGACGAGATTCGATTGAAGGGTGTATGGTCTTACTTTGCAGCTCACACTTTTTTAGGAGGTAATTTATGCATCAGGCGTTATATAGAAAATGGCGACCCCAGACATTTGACGACGTGTATGGGCAGGAGCATATAACCTCCATTTTAAAGAAGCAATGTGCAAACAACAGAGTTTCTCATGCATATTTATTTTGCGGAACAAGAGGTACGGGTAAAACCTCCTCGGCAAAAATAC
>JAZSJE010000231.1:0-15170 GCA_045534135.1 Eubacteriales bacterium | reverse complement strand
TGAAAATTGTCTTCCTAAGACCGCTTGGCCTCCGACTTCCTTTTTGCGTTGGCTGGGGCAGTCATCGCTTCGAGCTTGCTCTGCGAGCAAATCACGGAGCGAAGCGGAGTTACCCCAGTGCCATAAGCGGACGACCGATGGTGTCCTTTTTGTATGTCAAAATCACTCTCGTATTTCCGTTCTGCGAAAGACACTTTACTTTTACAAATTTGTGTGCTATAATGAGTTTAAAGAAACAAAAGGAGAAATCAACATGTACAGAATATACGTAAAATTCGACTGTCTGCCCGAGAGGAGAGAGGCTTTTGTTAAGCGCTTGAAGGAAGAAGGGATCCTCTCTGCTATCCGCGCTGAGGACGGTTGCTGCCGTTATGACTTTTATTTTTCCGAGGCTGACGAAAACGAGCTTTTGCTTATTGAGGAATGGGAGAGCAAGAGCCATCAGCAGATTCACATGGAGCAGCCGCACATGGCTCGTATGGGTGAAATAAAAGGAGATTACGTGATGGGCGCTATCCTCGGAGAATTTGAATTTAAGAACTGAAATTCAGGGATTTGAAAGGCGGTGAATTTATGAAGAAGCTTATATGTGTGCTCTTGATTATATTGACGGTCATGCTTTCGTCATGTTCCTCGTTCGGATTTGGAACTTCGATGCCTGATATGGAAGCTGTTAAAGCTTTTGAAAGCGATACGTACATAGTCGTAGATAATATGCTTATAAACAAAACTGACGGCAGCGTTTGCCTTCTGGAGCCCGACAGTGATGCTACCATAACGGGAAAGGACAATATTTATTACCACGGGCCTTATGCTTATAAGTACGTATTTGAGGACTCATCCTTTAAGCAGTATACCTTTTTAAAGGTAAATTATTGGTCGAAGGAAAGAAATGATTTTATCGATCAATACTATGAGTGCGTATTTACGTACGGTTATGACGGAAAGGAATTAGATCGTGAATATATCGGAGAAATATTGACAGAGGATGAAATGGAGGAGGCTTATAAAAGCAATCCCTCAAATATAGATGCTTTTTCCTTCGAGGTAGACGTATTATGGGAATACAACGAGGAGAAATATAAGACCCAGAAACAGCAGGCTGTTTTGGAGTACGTAGAAAATATATACGCTTCTCAAGAAGAACCGTTTTCAACCGTTGTCGGCTTGGCAAAGCCCATGGGTGAGGAGATACGGTTTTGTTTGACGGTAAGTGAGGACGGCGATTTTGAAACGGGTGAGCCGCTTTTAGAGGGTATAAATTCCTCTAAGATAGTTTCCTACAATCCTAAGACGAATGAATTTAAAACCGTACTTGAATACGAAGGAAAAAAACAAATTATAGACTTTGATGAAAAAGGATTTTATACTTTTGATTCTGATCTCAAGCTCAAATACGTCGATTTCGAAACGAAAAGATCGACCTTGATCTGTCAGTTTTCTAATATAGTATCCCGTTTTATTATAACAGACGGGTATATTTGTGCGTATTACCATGGGTATGATAACCACAAGGCGGCATATTATTATTTTGTTTATCAAAAAGGTGGCTCGGTTATTGCGGACGACCTATATACACGCGATTAAAAATGGATCGATTCTCTATTTTACTTGACATTCCTATAAAGACATGATATAATAGGCTCAAGGTCAATGTAAAATGATCAAATAATATTGCAAGGAAGATATGACTATGAAAAGAACGATCTCACTTATTTTAGCGCTTCTCCTGCTGCTTTCGTCTGCGTTTATCCTGATATCCTGTCAGGGAAGCGACGATAATGATGATTCCAAAGAAAACGATTCTACACAAGAAGCTCTCAAGACCTATACTGGTAAGGGATACAGCTTCAAGTATTTCGGCAGTCTTATGACTATGACCAATACAGATAATATGCTTATGATGGTAGGACTGACGAGCGGATCGTCTATAACTGTAGTAAGAAACTCGTACAGCAAGGATGCGGGCATAGAGGAATACGATTTCGCGGATATTAATACTCCCGAAAAATTTGAGGAGTATTATGAGAAGACCTTTACAAAGGATATAGAAAACGTTAAGATAGAGAAAGAAGGTACCGCTATTGCCTTCTCGTTTGAGGCTCCCCTCACAACGGGCGCAACAGGATATTTTACAACAAAGCTCGACACTTCCATCAGGGAAGATATGGTATATGAGACTATGATCATAGTGGCAGAGTCTGATACGGATAAACCTCTTGCTAAGACCGTTATGGATTCATTTATTAGTTCTTGATCGCTCTAATGATTAATACGGTCAGACAAAAAAAGGACACCCGAGGGTGTCCTTTTTTTTGTTGTCGCATGACAGGGCTACTGCTAATTTGCAGGGGTATCCTGCGATCTTACGCGTGAGCAGGTAAGGCTCAGACTAATATCATATTCCGACACGATTTTTCTTTACATTCTCACAAAGGTATGCTATAATGATCTTTGGAAAGGCGGTGGAAAAATGATACATTCTGATTGGCATATACACAGTGAATATTCCTACGACGCAAGTGCGCCCATAGAAACTATAGCGGCTAACGCAAAGGAGCAGGGACTGCACTTTGTCGGAATTACCGATCACGCAAATTTTAACGATGAAAAATTCATGGGAGATCTCAAAGCCTCCGCGGCAGCGGTCAAGGAAGCGCAGAAAAAATATCCCTACATAATACTTGGTGTTGAGCTGACACCGATAGAAAAGCCCGAATTTGATTATATCGCAAAAAACAAAACGAGAGAGGGATATCTTCCCTGTGAGCAGGACGAGCCATACGCTATCGAGCTTGCCGCGACTAAGGAGGAGCTTATGGAGCTCGGTGTGCGCTACGCGATAGGTGCGGCTCACTGGCGCGTGGACAGCCCGTACGCAAAAAGATTTCATACCGATGTTGACGTGTGCGTCAGGGAATGGTACCGTCAGCAGACGTATCTTGCCTGCGACGAGCGTGTAACTATACTCGGACACCCCTGGTATATAGGAAACAGCTTGTGGTATGAGGATTTCTCGGTGATCCCTCACTCTATGAATATGGACATCGCAGCTGCTCTTAAGGAAAACGGAAAATACGTGGAATGCAACTCACACTTCTTTACCTGTGGAAAAGCGACCGAAAAATTCAGACATCAATATGCTGAATTCCTGCGTGAGCTTTTTGAAATGGGTATACCCGTTACCTATGGCTCGGATTCTCACGACGGATACGCCGACGTGCGTCCTGCCGTTGAAAAATATCTTCTTGCCGCTGGCTTTAAGGACGGAGATATTTCCGAGCTTTCAAGGCTTCGCTTTTGGTAAGAGCTAAAGGAGGATAATGATGACGTCAAAGGTATTCAGGGGAGAGGTATGGACGAATACCCACCCAGATATCATGGCAGAAATACTCAGAGTCAATGAGCTTGAGGTAGATGGCAAGGTCGGACACGACAGCTTCTCGATAAGCGCGACCGAGCTTATGCAGAAAAATTTCAAGGACCCTATAAGGGTCGTATATACGGCAAACGGAACTGCCGCTAATATCGTAGCGCTCAAAAGCATGCTGAGCAGATGGGGAAGTGTTATATGCGAGGAAAACACGCATATAAACACTCACGAGTGCGGTGCGCTTGAGAGTATGCTTGGCAACAAGATACTCAGCGTTAAGGGTGAGGCAGGCAGGCTTACTCCCGAAATATTGAGCGCCTGCTTTCGTGAGGCGCGCTCCTATCAGTATTTACCCGAGGTAGTAGTAATAACTCAGCCCACCGAGTTCGGAGTTTTATACTCAAACGCGCAGATCAAGGCTATCTGTGATTTTGCGCACGAGAAAAATATGTACGTTTATATTGACGGAGCGAGGATCACAAATGCTTTGGCGGCACTGGATACTACTCTTGGTGAAATGATAGAGGAAAATGGAGTTGACGCATTTTCATTTGGAGGCACTAAGGCGGGAGCAATGTTCGGTGAAATGGTGGTGTTCAGGAGAGAGGAGCATTTTACAGCTCTCGAATATCTGCAAAAGCAAGCGTTGCAGCACCTTGATAAGTCGAAATTCCTTGGAGTACAGATGGAAAGCCTTTTGAGGAACGGACTGTGGCAAAGGACCGCAAGGCATGCAAACTCCTGCGCGAAATATCTGGAGAAGGGACTTTTGTCCAAGGGAATACACTTATATTATCCGGTAGAAACGAACGCGGTCTTTTGTATCCTGAGCGAGGAGCAGCTTAAACGCGCTAATACGAAGTATGACGTTTGCTACTGGGACGGGGAAAAGAAGCTTGTCAGGCTCATGACCACGTTCGCCACAAAGCAAGACGATATCGACGGACTCCTGGCGCTTTTGTAAGAACTAAGGTGTATAAAAATGAGTATAAGGACAGATAAAAATTATACAAAAGAAGATATTATTGCTCAGCTTGACAGTATGAACGCACCGAGAAATTCGGTGGTGCTGATGCACTCCTCGCTTCGGCTTATAGGAAACGTTGAGGGCGGTGCCAAAGCGATCCTTGATGCTATGATAGAATACTTTACTGCCGAGGGCGGACTTTTTTGCGTGCCCACACATACGTGGGCTAACCTTAAGAGTGATATTACGCTTGACATGGCTGATTGTAAGACCTGCCTTGGCGCGTTTTCGGATCTTGCCGCGGCAGATCCCCGAGCAATACGCTCGGAAAATCCCACGCACTCCATGGCTGTGTTTGGAGAGCGCGGGCGAGCTCTTGATTTTGTTAAGGGAGAGATAGACGTATGCTCGGGCACATCACCCGAAAGCTGCTATGGGAAGATATATCGCGAGGGTGGGTATATCTTGCTTGTGGGTGTTGCGCATAACAGAAATACCTATCTGCACTGTGTCGAGGAGATCATCGGTATGTCAAACAGGCTGACCCTCGAGCCGCTTGACGTCACAGTCAGGCTTTTGTCGGGTGAGCTCGTAAGGCGCAAGCTCAGAGCGCATCAAACCGATTTTACAAACGACGTTTCGTTGCGTTTTCCAAAGTACGAAACAGCGTTTCGCTATCACGGGGCGATCAGTGACGGCTTTGTAGGTAACGCTCCCGCACAGCTGTGTGACGCGCGCATTATGAAGGAAGTTATGGAGAAGATCATGCAAAATTGTGCGCCCGAGGACCCTCTTGCGGACGAAAAAGCGATCTTACCCAAATTATATTGCTAAATATTTGCTTTGGCGCAAACATGTATTGAAAAATGTCGAAAAATGTGTTATAATGGCATCACATTAGGAGAAAGGAAATAAAATTTTATGTGGATGTGGATAGCGTTGGCACTTTTTGGAGTGACATACGTTGCGATGCTGATCTTCAGCAAGTACAGACCCTACATAGCGCTTGCATCGGGTCTGATATTTATAGTTACGGGAATGCTTCCGTTAAATAAGATCTGGGGCTCAATAGATCTTAACGTTCTTTTGATGATAGCGGGAACTATGGGTATAGTTGCTTTGTTTATAGAGAGCAAGATGCCCGAGCTGCTTGCCGATATCATCATGAGCAAGGTGCCTAACGTTAAATGGGCTGCAATAGCGATGTCACTTTTTGCGGGTCTTATATCCGCATTCGTCGACAACGTTGCGACCGTACTTATGATAGCTCCCGTTGCTCTTGAGATATGCAAGAAGCTTAAGGTCAATCCCGTTCCGTTTATTATCGCTATTGCGGTTTCCTCGAATTTGCAGGGAGCGGCGACTCTTGTGGGCGATACTACGGCGATAATGCTCGGATCAGCGCTTGATATGAGCTTTATGGACTTTTTCTGGTATAACGGAAGACCCGGCATGTTCTTTGTTGTCGAGTTCGGAGCTATCCTCGCCGCGATCATGCTGTTTTTCCTTTTCCGCAAGGAAAACGCACCTATTCCAAGGGTACAGGAGCGCACAAAGGTAAACGACTACGTGCCTACGTTTTTGCTTCTGGGCACGATAGTGTTGCTTATAATCGCATCCTTTATTCCCAACAAGCCCGACGTTACCAACGGACTTATCTGCTGTACGCTTATGTTAGGCGGAATAGTATATAATTTCATAAAAAAGAAGAAGCCCGCGGCAATACTTGATCCGCTTAAATCGATAGATTTTGAAACTATAGGACTTCTTTTGGGACTGTTTATTATGATCGGCGGTATTTCCGAGATGGGAGTCATAGACGCTATCGCGGATCTTCTTGTAACCGCGGGCGGAGGAAACGTATTCCTGCTCTATACGCTTATCGTCTGGGGCTCGGTCGTGATCTCCGCGTTTATAGACAATATTCCATACGTCGCTA
This sequence comes from Eubacteriales bacterium, assembly GCA_045534135.1. GTDB lineage: Bacteria > Bacillota > Clostridia > Oscillospirales > CAG-272 > HGM12713. Next base: position 8,891 of record JAZSJE010000231.1, on the reverse strand, counting down.
CCATGATCCCTGTTATTGCGGGAATTGCCGCGTCGCTTAATATGGATCCCACAGTGCTTTATTTTGGATTGCTCTCGGGCGCGACGCTAGGTGGAAACTGTACGCCGATAGGCGCGTCGGCAAATATCACGGGTATAGGAATACTCCGCAAGGAGGGTTATACCGTAAGAAATGCCGAGTTCTTTAAGATAGGTATTCCGTTTACTCTTGCGGCGGTCGTTCCGGCGTATATTTATCTGTGGTTCGCGTTTGCTTGATAAATACTGACAGAAATAGAGGAATAAACATATGAAAAAGATACTGTGTATATTGATATCCTCCGTATTATTGCTTACGCTTTTCTCATGCGGCGGCGCAAAGGAAAAGACCTATGATGAGGCAGTCGAGGATTTTAAGACGGCAGGGTATTACGTAATTACCGATTCCAAGGCGGCTGATCTTCCCGATTTTGGCGGATATACGGGAGTAAAAACCTTAATAGCTCTGCAAAAGGATGGAATGGATCAATCCTATTGCAACGATTGGGACGGAGAAGGACTTTTACGCTGTAAGAATTTTGTATACGCATTTTATTTTGATGACGATGACGTCGCTATGAGCTCGTATAACGGACTTAGAGAGGTCATGAATCAGATCAACAGTATGGTCAGTGCCGCGGCAAGTGACGGTGCGCCCGGAGCAGTTTCAAAGAATGCTATTATCGAAAAAGAAGGAACTGTTATTTACATAGGAACTCAGACAGCCATTGATATCGCAATAAAATAATTATAGAAAATAGGGGTTCGATTTAAGGACCCCTTATTTTTGTAAGACGGTCACTTTTTGCCGCGGCGGGTTGAAAATAACTTTGTCAAAGGTTATGATCTTATCCGTGGTGGAGAATTGCGCTCAGATGGGGGCTTTTCAGAATTTCCTTTACATTTTCGCTATTTTGTGTTATAATAAGTCAAACGATAGTGGAGGACTTATGGAAACTAAGGATATGTATTTGTACGAAACTCATCTTCATACCTACCCCGTGAGCAAGTGCGCGAAGGTCGGTGTGCGAGAGGTCGTTGAATTTTATAAAAAACAGGGCTATGAGGGTATATTTATAACCAATCATTTTATCGACGGAAATATAAATATAGACAGAGAGAAGCCATACAAGGAGCGCATTGAATTTTTCTTCTCGGACTACGAGGAGGCTAAGCGTATAGGTGAGGAAATAGGACTTACAGTTTTTTGCGGACTTGAAATGTCGCTGATGGGCACCGATTTTCTCGTTTACGGACTGGACAAGCAATGGTTCCTGGAGCATCCCGAGATCGAGGAAAAGGAAAAACGTGAGCAGCTGAGCATGATGATGGAGGAGGGAGCACTGGTCATTCAGGCACATCCCTTCCGCGAGGCAAGATATATTGCGTGCATCCGCTTGTTTCCTCGCCACGTTCACGGTGTTGAGGTATATAACGGCTGCCGAACGGATTTTGAAAATAAGATGGCGGAGGAATATGCCCAAAACTACGGACTGCTGCCCTTTGCCGGTACGGACAATCACTCGGGAGAAAAGCAAAAGACGTTTGGAGGTATGTGCTCTGACACTCCGATAGTTGACGAGGCGGATTTTGTAAGACGTATAAAAAACCGAGAAATGTCTATATTCAGACTGTCCTTGGATGAAGACTGATCTTGAGCAAAAAAATGGCGCGTGAGCGTCATTTTTTATTTGAAAATTTTGATAACTTGTTTACATTTTTTATACGGTATGCTATAATAAATTCAAGATTTTTTGAATATCGAATTGTTACAAAAGGAGAAAGCTCTGGTAATATGTATTTAGTTTTACTTACCGCGCTCGGGGTTGGCGGTGCTACTGCCATCGGGGCGCTTATAGGATTTTGCTTTAAAAGAATATCACATCGATTTTCGGATATAGTTATGTCATTTGCGGCAGGCATCATGCTAGCGGCGGCTGTGCTTGGACTTATACTTCCCTCGGTCGAGCACGGAGAGAGTAAATTCGGTTTGGGATGGGGTCTTATTATAACCATAGCGGGAATATTTGTGGGAGCGCTTTGCCTTAATCTTATAGACAAGCTTGTTCCTCACCTTCATCGCTTGGCGGGAGTTGAGCCCGAGAGTCACAACAATGCAAATCTTGGAAAGACCTTGCTTTTCCTTAGCGCGATAGCTATACACAATCTTCCCGAGGGAATTGCCGCGGGAGTCGGCTTTGGCGCGGGAGATACCTCGGGTGCTTTGGTCATAGCGGGCGGAATCGCTCTGCAAAATATCCCCGAGGGAATGATAATAATCGCGCCTATGGTAGCGTCGGGTATAAGACCCAGACGCGCGCTAGTGCTGGCTGTGCTTACAGGACTTTTTGAGGTCGTGGGTACGTTTATAGGATACTTTGCTGTCAGTCTTGCATCCTTTATTCTGCCTTTTGCTCTTGCCTTTGCGGGAGGAACGATGCTCTACGTAGTAAGTGACGAGATGCTGTTTGAAACACATGCGCACGGAAGTGAGCGAGCCGCTACCTACGCGCTTCTCGTAGGCTTTTGCGTGATGCTTGCGACCGATATGATATTTGGATAATCTTTATTTCTGATAATAAATTTTAAAGGAGAAGATCTATGAATTACTGGGCACAAAGCGAAAAAAATATTTACGTAGCGGCACACAGAGGTTGGTCTACAAAGTATCCCGAGAATACCATGATAGCATTCAAGGAAGCAATTGCGGTAGGTGTTGACCAGCTTGAGCTTGACGTAAGAGTTACGGCTGACAATGAGCTTGTTATTATGCACGATTCTACCGTTGACCGTACAACAAACGGAACGGGTAAGGTCAACGAAAAAACTCTTGCCGAGCTTCTTGAACTTGACGCGGGCTCTTATAAGGGAGAGGAGTTCAAGGGTACAAAAATTCCCACCTTTAAGGAATTTATGGATCTTGTGAAGGATCATCCCACAATGACACTCGATATAGAGCTTAAGGAATATCCCAACACGCCGGGTAACGAAACTGTTGCTTATGAGGTATGCGACAGAGTGATGGCGATGGTTGACGAATACGGATATACCGACAGAGTGGTTATCAATTCCTTTTCCAACCCTCTCAATGAGTACGTATTTAAGAAATTTGAGGGTAAATACCGTCAACACGTTTACTATCCCGTTCAGGTAATGGGCGGAGAGCGCACGATAGATCCCTATACCTACGGATATTGCGCTTGTATGTTCAAGGGATCGTTTGAGTGCAAGCTTAACATGGCTACTCCCGAGGAGTTTGCGGCTATGGCAAAGACGAATACCCAGCCTTGGGCGGGTGCTTGCGTTAAGGATGCTGAGGGCGTCGACATGGCTATCGAGCGTGGCGCAACTCTTATTACATGCAACAATCCCGATGAGGTGCTCAGACTTCTTCGCGAGAGAGGATACCATAAATAATAAGTAAATGGCGCTCTTATGAGCGCCATTTTTTGTGGAAAACAAAATCTGAGCGCGCAAAATTTTAAAATTACAAAGCTGTCTTTTGCTTGACTTTTTTTATTCTCTGTACTATAATATCCCTATACTTTTGTTTTGGAGAAGGATATGGAAATACTTTTTTACGGTGCTCTGCTTCTCGCACAGGCGGGAATAAGCGCAAAGCAGTTTGCCATGAAGAAATGCGGACAGCTCGCAGGTGGGCCGTTTAACAGTGTATGTATAAATCTTATGCGCTCGGCCATATGTCTTGCGGTCAGCGTGATCATCTGGCTTTGTGTAGGCGGCGGCTACACAACCGCATTCGGACATCTGATCATAATTATCTCGGGTATAGGAACTGCGGTTAATCTATTCACATGGATACTTTCAACAAGACTTGTATCGCTCATACTTATTGAGAGTGTGAGCATGATAGGCTCGCTTGTAATTCCTCTTATTCTGGCACCCGTGCTTTATGACGGTGACAGTGTATCTTTTGTTCAGTGGATAGGCTGTGTTCTCGTTTTTGTTTCGGTATTTCTGTTTATGAACAAGAGCAGCGGAGAAAAGAAAAAAGGAAGTCTGATCACTAAGATCGTTGTGGTAACGCTATGCGCGCTTGGTACTACGGTAGCCTCGGTATTTAAAAAATATTATACCTTCCACATATCCGATAAGGGACATGGAAGCATAGAGTATTTCACGCTTGTGAACTTTGTTACCGTTCTTGCCGTTTTCGTTATACTTTTTGTTATCTACTATGCTATTGAAAAAAGACGCTTGGGGGCGCTCATGCCTGAGGGCGACAGAAAAAAGGTAGAGCTTCCTTACAAGAAGGTTTACGCATACATACTTATAGCGGCAGCCGCACTTTACGTTGCCGAGCTGTTTACTACGTATGCGTCGGGATTGCCATCCGCAATATTTTATCCGCTTTCCAAGGGTCTGACTGTTCTCGCCACATTCTTGCTCGACGTGATAGCTTTCAAGGACAAAATAACACTAAAGAAGATAATAGGACTTGGCGTCGTAATAATTGCTATAGTTTTGGTAAATCTATAATATAAAGAACAAATTGGAGAAAAAAATGAAGATAGCTTTTTTTGATACGAAGCCATACGATAAGCCATCCTTTGAAAAATACGGCAAGGAAAATGGCATAGAATTTAAATATTTTGAAACCAAGCTGAACGAGGACACAGTTGATCTGGCAAGCGGATTTGACGGAGTGTGTGTCTTTGTCAACGATAGCGTAAATGCCGCGGTCATTGATCGTCTTGCAGAAATGGGAATAAGCACTGTTGCTCTCAGATGCGCGGGATTTAACAACGTTGACCTCAAGCACGCGAAGGGAAAGCTGAGATTGCTCAGAGTTCCCGCGTATTCTCCCTATGCGGTAGCCGAGCATACTATGGCAATGCTTCTCACATCGGTGCGCCGTATTCACAAGGCATATATCCGTACCAGAGATTTCAATTTCAGCCTTTCGGGCATGACTGGCTTTGATCTTCACGGCAAGACCGTGGGAGTTATAGGCACGGGCAGAATAGGCAGAGTGTTTATTGATATTTGCCGCGGCTTTGGCATGAGGGTGCTTGCGTATGATAAATACAGGTCCGAGGGACTTGATAATGGAGATAGCGTAAGATACGTTGAGCTTGACGAGCTTTTCGAGCAGAGCGACATTATATCCTTGCACTGCCCACTGACCGAGGAGACCTATCATATAATTAACGAAAAATCTCTTGCGAAATGTAAAAAGGGAATAGTTATTCTCAACACCTCACGCGGTGCGTTGGTCGATGCTGAGGCACTTCTGGCGGGTATAAAATCCCGAAAGGTAGGCGCGGCATGTCTTGATGTGTACGAGGAGGAGAGTGAGCTTTTCTTTGAGGATTTCTCGGGACATATTCTTGAGGACGACACCTTGGCAAGACTTATATCCATGCCTAACGTTATAGTGAGCTCACACCAGGCATTTCTGACCGAGGAGGCGCTCGAAAACATTGCCGAAACCACGGTGCGTAATATTGTGGATATAGCGAATGGAAATAAATGCGACAATGAAATATTGGTAGATTAGAAAAAACAGCGTCGGCAAAAGCCGACGCTGTTTTTGTATTTTATTTTTCAAGCAGCCATACGCACATCTCGGTAGTGCCTCTGTTAGCGAACGCATGGTAGGGAATAAGAGTCAACGGAATGCTTTCCCAGTCATTTTCCGCAAGGGAATAGAGAGAGTCGTTCTCCTTTAACTGATAAGCCGTTGTGCACAGCTTGGGCAGACCGAGCTCGGTGTCACCAAGGACAAAATCCGCGTCTGCCGAAAGACGGATATTCTTGATATCCTTGCCGTTGTCAACACCCTCGGCACAGTATACCACGGGTCCTCTCATCACAGAGATCCTTCCCGCGTTGCTATGAATTCTGCGGTTGGAGCGAATAATATTTATCGGCATGCCGAGATCAAGCTCTATTTTCTCAGTGCCTGCTTCGATGATCGCGTATCCGTTTTCGATCGTGTAGGGAACGTTGAGAGTAAATTCCTTGCACCACCAGGGAATACGTACCGCTATCCTTCTCGCGCCTGCGTCAGAGCGAATGAAGACCTTGCCGCTGTAGGGATAGTCGGTCTTCTGCTCTATGCTGACACCGTCAAAGCTTCCCATAGAGGACATATACTGCTGAACGTAGAGAGTGTCGTCATCAAGCGTATACATGTAATCGGCAATTGATGGAATAAAGCGAACAAGGTTAGGAGGGCAGCAGGAGCAATCGAATACTTTTTTACGTTGGGTGATCGCAAAGCGCTCGTTGTAGGTCTGAGAGGTATTTACCTCATTGAATTCGGGATCTATCTCAAGCGGATTTTCATAGAAGAAAGAGTCGCCTGAGAGCGAAATTCCCGACAGCATACCGTTATAGATAACTCGCTCTATGCAATCGGCATATTTTGAATTTGTGTCGAGCAGCTGCATGCGCGATGCAAAGTACACGAGCGAGATAGCGGCACAGGTTTCGGTATATGCCTTACGGTTGGGAAGGTGAAAATCGACTGTGAATGCCTCTCCCATGTGAGAAGAACCGACGCCACCCGTAACGTACATACGTCTTGTGACGGTGTTGTCGAACATTCTCTTACAAGCATCGGTCAGCTCAATGTCGTTGCGAAGTCTTGCCACGTCAGCGGCACCACTGTAAAGGTAGAGCGCTCTTACACTGTGACCGTTGATAGTCGTTCTGTCCTTAAGGGGCATCTCATCTTGATTGTAAAGAGCGTTGCCGGAAGGAAGGAATGTGCCCTGATCGCCGGGGTGCCCTTTTCCGTGCTCGTCTATGAAATATTGAGCGAGATCGAAATAACGGCGCTCTCCCGTAAGCTCGTAGAGCTTGACGAGAGCCAACTCCAACTCGGGGTGTCCGGGGGTTACAAAGCTTGCTGTTTTTTCGGTCTTGAAGCACTTTTCAATATAATCGGCATATTTGCACATTGCCTTAAGAAAACGCTCTTCGCCCGGCGCCTTGATGTAGGCAACTGCTGCCTCGATAAGATGTCCTGCGCAGTAGAGCTCGTGGTCGTTTCGGATGCAGAAGCGCTTATCCTGGCGGGTAACGAGAAAATGGCTGTTGAAATATCCGTTTTCATCCGCGTTTTTTACAATGAGATCAATAGCGTCGTCAACTATCCTTTTAAGCTCGGGAAAGGATCCCTTTTCAAGCAGATAGGCTACGCCCTCGATCCATTTCGCTACGTCTGAGTCCCAGAAAATGTGTGGTTTGTCGGGCATGCCCTCCTTCCAATCGCACTTGAGCGCGTCAAAGCGGTGGGTTTCCTTAAATCTGTCGTAAACCGAGTAAACGGTGACGTCTTTTACCAGCGTTTGCTTTTCCTTCCAGAAGCCGCCGTTTATGTCTACGTTTCTGAAGCTTACGTTCTTCATAATTACCTCCACGTTTTTTTCTTTATTATATCACATAAAAAATCAAAAAACATTGCACAAATTACGAAAAATATTGCAAATATCACTCTTTTGTGATAAAATATACGGTGAGGTGATGTTATGTACGGTATAGATCTTAATAAAACGATAACATATAAGCACGCTTCGCTTCGCTTTTTTGAAAAAAACGAGCATCACGTGTCGCGCTTTTGCAGGGATAACGTTTTGCTTCTTGTGTTTGAGGGGGTTCTTCGCTTCACGGAGAATTCAAAGCCTTACGAGATATCGAGCGGATGCTATCATATACAGCGGAGCAATAGCCTTCAGGGGGCGGTGCGCGCCAGCGATTCGCCAAAGTATCTCTACGTTCACTTTGACGCGGAGTGGGCAGAGGGCGAAAAGGTGCTTGCGGCGGACGGACGCTTTGATTACGAACGGCTAAGGGAGGATATAGAGCGGCTTGACCGAATGGCGCATCAGGATTACAGCCTGCTTGAACGCTCGGCTCTCTTTTTTGAGCTGCTGTCGGCTCTTTACAAAAACAGCCATACTCGTTCAAGCGCGGGAAAGATAGCCGATTTTATCGCAAAAAATTACAAAAGAACGCTCTCGCTTGAAAACATAGCCGAGCATTTTCATTTCAGTAAGAATTATATAATAAATATTTTTAAGCGTGAATACGGAATTACTCCCTTTGAATACGTCACGAGGCTGAGAATAAGAGAGGCGGAGCGTTTGCTGGAGGCTACCTCCGCGTCGGTTGAGGACATAGCCTTTGAGTGCGGGTTCAATACCTACTCAAATTTTTACAGACAGTTCTGCTCGCATAATTCGATATCTCCTATGCTGTGGCGCGCCGAGAAGCGCAAGGACCCATCGTACAGATGATTTTTATAAAAAACGTCAAAATTTTCGTGTTTCGGTTGCAAACTCGCAAATGCTGTGATATAATAATAAGGTAGGCTTGAAAAAGCCTTTAACGATTGTAAAAAAGAGGTGACGAAATGAGCGCGGACAGTTGCAACGGTCGAATGTGTTGCTTTGGTCAAAATTTAAAATTCAAGAAAAGGACGCTCGTTTGCGCCAACTCGGATACAGGCGCTGACTAAATGCCTTGCAAAGCTTCCTTTTCTTAGGAGAGGGGAGCATTTTTTATGGAAAACGAAATCTTTGAATTTGAGGACAGAAATTACCGATTAGCCATACTTTCTGCCATCAGAGGTGATAATACCGATGAAGTATTGCGTGAAATACTTGCGGATTATCATGACAACGATATAGCGGCAGTTCTTGAGGAGCTGTCGAGCGAGGAGGTCGACAGACTTCACCGAGTTCTCGGAAGCGAGGGAATGTCTGAGGTCATTTCATTCTCAGACGAAGCGGGCGAGATACTTTCGGAGATGGATGCCGACGAGGCGGCTGACATTATCGAGCAGATGGATGCCGATGGGGCACTTGAGGGCCTCGAGGGGAAGTCGGATCGTAGCCATGTCGG
>JAZSJE010000046.1:0-5109 GCA_045534135.1 Eubacteriales bacterium | reverse complement strand
CGGCGAGGTCAAGGGCGAGAAGCCCTTGTCGACCTCTGCAGAGGTCGAAACTCCCATGCGTTCAAACAGCGCAGGAGAGGTGAATTGGCTCACAAGTGAGCCAAGAGGAGAACCCTCGCCGGGGGTTCTCCTACTTTTCTTTCAAGAAAAGTAGGAGAAAAGAAGCCGCTACGCGTCTTTATCTTTTTTCTTTGGCACTATTGGCGCAAAGAAAAAAGAAACAAAAAAGAAACGCCGTTTTTGTTAGGGCTCTGTCCTATGACCCGCAAGCTTTAAAAAGCTTGACCAAACTCAATTTTTGGGTCTGTGCGCTGACGTAGCCGACTATGTTTTTGACCGATAAAGTAGGCAAAAGAGCTTCAAACTAAGGGTTTTATTATTGCCTAACTTTGAGCGCTGACCCACATCACCAAGGTATTTTCCAATATTTACTCATTGAAATTTTGTGTAAAATCGTGTATAATTAAGTTACAAAAAGAAAAGGAGGTAAAAAAATCAAAGAATTAAAAAAACAAGAAAGGAGTAGAAAATGAAACTGAAAAAGCAAGCTTTACGAGTCCTGGCATCATTGCTTCTGGGGCTTTCTTTTTTTGCGGGGTTTTCCACAACGACAGCCGCGCAAAGCATTGAGCCAAAAGAAGAAAGCGTAGAAAAAGAGGAGAAGGGAAGCTGGAAATATAATTTCCCACCCTCCGCGGCTCACGTAAGCATTGAGATCGACGGTGTCACCGTTCTTTCGGGTGAGGCTGCTATTATCGATTCCACTACATACGTACCGCTCAGAAGCTTTTCGGAACTTTTTGATGTCGATAATATAAGCTGGAACGCAAAGACTCATACCGCAACGATCAAAAAAGGTCCTACCGATATAAACGTAAGGAGCAATACCTATTATATCGAAGCCGAGGGAAGATATTTTTATTCTCCCACGCCTACGAGAAATATTGACGACAGACTGTTCGTGCCTGTAAGAATAATCGCTAAGGCGCTTTGTGTTGAGGTAGAGTGGGATTCTGCACGCCGTGCGGTATCGCTTCGCCATACGGGTAAAAATTTGCCCTCAGCAGCGCAGTTCTATAATTCAGACGACCTTTACTGGCTGTCAAGAATAATCAGCGCAGAGTCGGCAAGCGAGCCTCTTAAGGGCAAAATAGCGGTTGGAAACGTGGTTCTTAACAGACGCGCGAGCAGATCCTATCCAAATAGCATCTACGGCGTAATTTTCGACCGTAAGGGCGGCACGCAATTCACGCCTGCTGTGACGGGTACGATTTATAAGACCCCCAGTGCAGAAAGCGTTATAGCGGCAAAAATCTGCCTTGAGGGATATTCGATAGACAATGATATACTGTTTTTTATGAATCCGAAAATAGCGACGAATAATTGGATATCACGAAACAGACCGTTTGCGTTCAGGATAGGCGATCATAGCTTCTATTACTGAAGGAAATAAGCAAAAAAGTGCGCTGACTTACGTTGGCGCACTTTGATTGTATAACGAAAACCACGCGATAGTCGCGTGGTTGAAAAGAGGCTTTGCCGATGAGCAGAAATCAAATAAAAATCAGCGAAGAATGTCCTTGTGACGAAGGCTCCCTTGTGTAAAGGGTCGCTCCCCATAAAATGGGGAGACGTCTGCGTAGCAGACAGAGGGGACGACGTGTCCGCGTGTCAGCGAAGCTGACTGAGGGATTGTTTTAGTGGAAGATCTAATTTATACAATCCCTCCGTCACGGCGTTGCCGTGCCACCTCCCTTTGCACAAGGGAGGCTTGTTTTTAGTCCCGCTTGAGCGGGTTTACGTAACAAATGCATGGCTGACAGGCCAATAAAAGACGCACTTGTGCGCAGCCAGTACCTTTAGGGCCATGCCAAAAACTGAAATACCCCCCGTTTTTAAAACGGGGGATATTTGTTAATTACCGTTCTGTGCCTGCTTTTCTCTTATCTCGCAGATCCTCTGCCAGATAAGGTCAGCCGAAGCCTTTGCGTTGTAGGTCTTTTCGCTGTCGTCGTTGAGATTATCTCTGAGTGGCTTAAGAAGCTCGGGATTGTCCGCAAATTCAAGTATCTTCTTTGCGGCTCTGCGGCAGCTTGGAATATATAAAGCACCGTGAAGCTTATTTACGTAATACTTCTTAGTACCCTTTTCTATATAGGTGATACACTTAGTGATGATTATCGGTATTCCCATAGACGCGGGCTCCGCAATAGCGTTCGCTCCGCCCTTTCCTGAGAACAGGTCGGCACAGGCAAGATATTCGAGCATCTTGTCCGTGAAATCTACAGCTATAAGCTGAACGTGAGCGGGTGTGGTCTTTGAGAGCTTATCGAGCGAGAGGTAAAGCTCGTGGTTAGTGCCGCAAAGAGCAAGCAGAGTAATTGGCTTCTTGGCAGTCTTTATAAGCTGCTTTACAGTGCCCTCAAGTCTTGCCATTCCGTATCCGCCGTCACAAAGAGCTACGACAAACGCGTCCTTTGCTATGCCGTATTTCTCACGGCAGGCGTCCTTGACCTCCTGAGGCTTATATGCCGCGGTCTGGGGGCGCATAGGATAGGGGATCTGCGTAATATTACCGCCCGCGTACATACGGCTGCGGTTTATCTGATCATAGCCAACGTCCTTGGAAATAAGGAAGTTATTACAGTCAACGTTAAATGCTCCGTTAGAGTATACGTCGGGACAGAAGCAGAAGGTGTAGGGGCGCTTGCCCTTAAGCTGATTTACGTAGAAGGGGATAGACCAGTGAGCGCTGTAAATAATATCGGCATCAAGCTCGGCAACATGCTTGACGGCTCTGGGATTAGTCTTTATTCCGCTTCGCGAGAGCTTAAGAAGCGCGTAGAGAGCGAAGGTGTCACCGCCTATAAGATTTCCGAGCTTACAGCCCCAGCTGAGCAGAGGTGAACGGTTCTGGTTCTGAACCGCCTTGCGGAACAGTACCTCGGTCTTTTCAAGGTTGGGATCGCCCGTTTCGGTAAAGAATTTGGACTCGATAACCTCGCACTTGTCACCGTAGTACTTCTTGAACTCGTCACAGGTGCTTCTGGTGGGTATGATGTGTCCCTTTCCTGCCTCAACGTAGGTAAATACTACTCTGGGCTTTCTGTCGGGATCAAGAGTTTTGAGATTGTCAAGGACCTTTTGTCTGTTCTTCTCAAGTGTAAGCTCTGCGGCAGCAAGGAAGCATGCGTAGAATGCCATAAAGCTGGGGTAGAAGAAGAAGTTATCTACCATGGACATGCCGAGAATAACGATGGGTATCAAAAGCAGAATAAATTTTTCGGTGCTGAAGCGTCTTATCGCTACCTCAAGAATGTGCTTGAAGTGAATGAGCATCATAAATACACCGACAACTCCCATAGATCCGAGAAGCTGGATGAAGAAGTTGTGATACATATTCTCGAAAAGGTTAGAGGAAGCAAGGGAGGGTGTGGCAAAGCCGTACATGAAGCCTGTTCCGAATACGGGAGCCGAAAGGAAATCCGAAAATCCGTCTTCCCATAGCGTAAGACGCGAGCTGAAGAAGGAATTGATGTTCGACGGTGAATCAAAGTCAAGGTCAAAGCGAAGGATGTCCATAATTCGGTCAAGAGTATGGCTCAATCCGTCGGGGTGCAGAAGTACGAGGTAGAGGACAAGGAGAACTACAGAGGATACCGAGAAGATCGCCAGACCTCTGTTGACCTTTTTGTTTCTGCCGCTGAAGCAGCACGCGATAAGTCCGATGAAAATTACCGCGGCGCCGAAAAGTATAGCCGCGCGGGAGTCTATGAGTACTGTGAATACCCAGAAAAATACGGCTGCCGCAAAGGAGAGCAGAGGCATTTTTCTGCTGTGCATGAGATATATCGCGGCAACGATCGCCATGACGACAACGGCACCCGCAACTGTTGCGGGACCCCAGGCAAGTGAGAGCATGTGTCTGTTGAGCTTGCCGTATACAAAGAGGTAATCGTTTAAGTGGAGCTTATATGCTATGATAGCAACCTGAGCTACTACCGCAAGACCGAGGAAAACTAAGGTCTTGCAGGCAAAAGCTATCCCATCCCTCGAATGTGACAAAAGCGTTATGAAAAGCATATAGAAAAGCGTGAGCGCAACGGCAAGCATAAGTCCGAAAAGGAGAGTTGTGATGCTCCATTCGGGGCTGAATAAGCCGTTGGTTATAAGGGCAATGTCGATACAGATTATTCCCCAAAAGAATATACCGCGCTTGATGAGCATCTCCTTTATGTAGCCGAAGGAGATAAGCTTGTAGACAAGCACCGCAACGATGATAAGAGCGCAAAGGATTATCTGCCAGCCCGATGAGAGATCAAATGGAGGCTGATGCGCGGTCGCCATGGTTGAAAAATACTTGTCGGACACGTCCATGCCGATAGTAAAGCAGCCCATAAAGGCAGGAGCAATAAAGATCTTAAGATCGTCGGTAAAAAGGCCCGTAAAGACAGTTATTGCCGTAATGATCCACATACAGGGAAGATAAACTTCCTTTCCGTTTGTGGCAGAAATGACACAGATTATTGCGAGAAGCGCAGGATAAAAAGCAGTATTTTGTAATTTAACCAGCTTTGAAACAAAGGAATTTCGTTGTCTGATCTTATCAAAAACCGTCATAACTTATTGCGGCGTAAAGCCGCATACCTCCTGTTTGAATTTAAGAATTATATAAGTATCAAAAAATTACAATCACCTATTTTATATTATAACATATAGATAAAAAAAAATCAAGGGGGGAGCTCTCACTTTTATATTAATGAGGAAAAGCCGTGAATTTTGCCGCGGCGGGCGAGAATTTTGAGGAATTTGTCTTTTTTGGCGCGGCAGGGACGGATAAAAGAAATAAAAAACAAAAAAGACGAAAAAATTTTTAAAAAAGGTATTGCATTTTAGAAAAAAGTGTGATATAATAACGAAGCTGTATAAAAACGGCCCGTTGGTCAAGCGGCTAAGACGCTAGCCTCTCACGCTGGAAACATGGGTTCGATTCCCGTACGGGTCACCAAAAAAAGAACACGCACATCTGTGCGTGTTCTTTTTTTGCCGTACGAGGAATCGAACATAGCGCCGACCTGTCGGCGCAGGTCGCCGATGTTTTGCGAAGCA
>JAZSJE010000165.1:0-4221 GCA_045534135.1 Eubacteriales bacterium | reverse complement strand
GTATTTCAAGACGAGCTGCAATAGTATACGATTATCCTGATGGACACGTGGAATACGATGAAATCGAGGATCCGCTTCCTTTTGACGTAGATGCACCTGTTATTGAGCTTTCCGATAATGATTTTGCACTTTGGTATCGCGATATGACAGAGGACCTTGCTAAATATAATGGAAAAGTATTAAAGTTCAAAGGTCTTATTCTTACTGATCCCAGGCTTCCCAAAAATTCGTGTATAATAGGCCGACACGTGATGACCTGCTGCGTGGACGATATTCAGTACAGCGGAATGATTTGTATATTCAGCAAAAATGTTACTTTGAAAACCCGCGATTGGATAACAGTAAAGGGAACACTTAAGATAGAACCTCACAAGCTTTATCGGAATAAGGGTCCTGTGCTTTACGTTGATGCTACCGAGTTTGCCGTTCCTCCCAAGCAAGAGGTCGCTACCTTCTATTGATAACAGTATGATAGGAATTTGTAGTAAGTGCGGTAATTGCGATTGGGATAAGATCGTAACCGATAATAAAATACGGTGTCCAAAATGTAATTTTGAATGGGAATATATAAGACTTCCTATGTTTGTTTTAAGTGGTTGCAGCGGAATAGGTAAAACCACTACCGCAATTGAAATAATGAAAAAGACCACAGATATTGTGGTATTGGATGCCGATATATTCTGTGGCGTTCAAAACGCGCAGAATGAGGAGGATTACCGTCGAAGAATAGATACTATTGAAGCTATCTCGAGAAATATCAATCAATGTGGTAAGCCTGTATTGTGGACTATTGCGGGAAATCTCGATATGCTGCCAAAATCCTATAACAGTGATTTCTTTAGCGATATCTATTGTTTAGCGTTGGTGGCAGATCAAGAAGTTGTGCGAGATCACATGATAAACGGACGGAAAATTAATGATAAAAATTGGATAGAGGGCTCGGTCAGTTATAACGAATATTTTAAGGCACACAGGTCAATTGGAGAATTAATCTTTGATATTTTAAGTATTGATGGAAAAACGCCTGAACAGGTCGCAGATGAAGTTATTTCTTGGATCAATTTGAAATTAAACAAAAACACCGTAGATTAATCTCTACGGTGTTTTTATTTATTCTATAAGTCCACTGACCTTATTTTCCAATAAGATAGGTTCTTTTTTAGTGTATATAGGGTCGGATTTTTTTGTAACGCACTCAGGTATTATCAAAAGTCCCGCAACGTCGTTCTTAGACGGGGTAGCATACATAAGTGGCATCATGAGAGATTCCATTATGGAACGAAGTCCTCTTGCACCTGTGTTGCGCTCAATTGCCAAAGCTGCGATCTCCTCAAGAGCCTTATCGTCGAAATTTAGCTCAACTCCATCCATTTCAAACAGCTTTTGGTATTGCTTTACTATGGAATTCTTAGGTTCCTGAAGTATTCTTACGAGTGCGTCCTTGTCAAGGTCGTCAAGCGTAACTATAACAGGAATTCTTCCCACAAGCTCAGGAATAAGTCCAAATTTAACTATATCATGAGGAAGTGCATCCTTAAAGATTCCCTTGGCCTTACGTTCAGCCTTTTTCTTTATTTCGCTTGAGAACCCAATTGTTTGATTACCTTGACGTTTCTCTATAAGCTTTTCAAGTCCGTCAAAAGCACCACCGCAAATAAAGAGGATATTTTTAGTATCTATCTGAATAAATTCCTGATTTGGGTGCTTTCTTCCACCCTTAGGCGGAACGTTAGCAACAGTACCTTCAAGAATTTTCAAGAGAGCCTGCTGAACACCTTCTCCGGACACGTCACGGGTAATTGAGCGATTTTCGCTTTTTCTGGCGATCTTATCTATCTCGTCAATATAAATTATTCCTTTTTCCGCAAGCTCAATATCATAATCAGCAGCCTGAATAAGACGAAGAAGTATATTTTCAACATCTTCACCTACGTAACCTGCTTCGGTAAGCGTGGTTGCATCTGCTATTGCAAATGGCACCTTTAATGCCTTCGCAAGAGTCTGTGCAAGATACGTTTTTCCAACACCTGTAGGTCCAATTAAAAGAACGTTGCTTTTTTGAAGATCTATATGATCGTCCTCGTCGAGCGCGCCTTTATTTCTCGCTTCTGTTCTTGCGTCCTGATAAAGTATACGTTTATAGTGATTGTAAACGGATACTGCTAATGCTATCTTAGCATCGTCCTGACCGATTACATACTCATCAAGCATTTCCTTTATCTGAATGGGCTTTGAAAGAGTATCAAAGGAAAGATCATCGGAATGACTTGTTGTAACAGTGTTTTCATAAATGAGCCTTTGGCACTCGTCAACGCAAAAGTCGCAAATATAAGCACCTGTTGGGGAAGGGATCAAAAAGTTGACCTGATTTTCCTTTCTTCCACAAAAGGAGCAAAAGCGAAATCCGGATTGTGAATTGTTTGAAGCCATATATTATCCTTTCAGCTTATGCTCTCTTAGAGAATATCTTGTCTATAAGACCATATTCGAGCGCTTGCTGCGCAGTCATAAAGTTATCTCTTTCGGTATCTCTTGCGATCTCCTCTATAGAACGACCGGTATTCTCGGCAAGAATTCTATTAAGGTTATCCCTTGTTCGCAAAATAAGCTCTGCTTGGATCTTTATATCAGAAGCCTGACCTTTAGCACCGGCAAGTGGCTGATGGATCATGATCTCACTGTTAGGAAGGGCAATACGTTTGCCCTTAGCGCCTGCTGAAAGCAAGAAAGCGCCCATACTGGCAGCCATACCGATGCAAATGGTAGAAACGTCGCACTTAACGTAATTCATAGTGTCGTATATTGCCATACCTGCGGTTACAGAGCCACCGGGGCTGTTGATATAAAAGCATATATCCTTATCCGGATCCTGAGCTTCCAGAAAAAGCAACTGCGCAACTATAAGGGAGGCAGTGGTATCATTTACTTCATCGGACAAGAAAATTATTCTGTCGTTAAGCAAACGTGAAAAAATATCGTAGGAACGTTCACCTTTTCCTGTCTGTTCGACGACCATAGGAACAAGTGCGTTGTACATTTTATTTTCATAATCAAACATAATACCAAAACCTCCCAAAAAGTTTGTGTTTTCGAATAAATTACTTAACGGTAATAACCGCCTTTTCCTTAACAAGATCCATAGCCTTCTGAACCTTCATATCGGCTGCAATAGCATCAGCGTCTATGCTGGATTTTACCTGTTCAAGCTCAACACCGTAAGCGGTAGCGATCTTTTCATACTCTGCGTTGATGTCTTCCTCAGTAGCCTCAATGTTCTCAAGTGTAGCGATCTTTTCAAGAGCAAGTCTTGCCTTTACCTGACGCTCAGCTTGAGGTCTCATCTGCTCGCGGAGAGAATCAAGAGTCATGCCTGTATACTTGAAGTAAGTATTGAGATCAAGTCCCTGAGAACGAAGTCTTGTATCATAGTCACGAACAAAGTTTTCGGTTTCAGCAACGAACATAGGCTCGGGAATATCAGCCTCGAGCTTCTCAATAAGAGCTTCTACAAGCTTTTCCTCAACCGCGCTATCTGCCATGCTTTCGTTTCTCTTTTCGAGTTTTGCCTTCAAATCAGCCTTATATTCATCAAAGGTATCAAATTCAGAAACATCCTTAGCAAAATCATCATCAAGCTCAGGAAGCTCAACCTTGGTTATTGCGTGAATCTTTACCTTGAATATAGCATCCTTGCCTGCGAGATCAGCCGCATGGTATTCAGCGGGGAATGTAACGTTAACGTCAAATTCCTCATCAATGCTCTTACCAACTATCTGCTCCTCGAAACCGGGTATAAAGGAACCTGAACCGAGCTTGAGTGCATAGTCGGTACCCTTGCCACCCTCAAATGCAACACCGTCGCAGAAGCCTTCATAGTCGATAACAGTTGTATCGCCAAGCTCTGCTGCACGATCTGTAACTTCGATCTCTCTGGAATTTCTTTCGCGAATAACTTCGATCTCCTTGTCTACCTCTTCATCGGAAACAGGAGTTACGTCCTTTTCAACTTCGATGCCGAAATAGTCCTTGATCTCAACTTCAGGCTTTACGTAAACCTTTGCAGAAAGAACGAGACCATTCTCGTCGATAGAAACAACGTCAAATTCAGGCTGACCTACAACGTCGAGAGCTGCTTCCTTAAGAGCCTCTGTGTAAGCTGCGGGAATAAGATCCTTAATAGCGTCTTCATAGAAAACGCCTGTGCCATACATTTTCTCAATG